>NZ_NOLK01000039.1:0-67828 GCF_002245985.1 Nostoc sp. 'Peltigera membranacea cyanobiont' 232 | reverse complement strand
ATTACTTTGAGCTTGCAACTAAATGGATTAAATATTACCCTAGCTCGGATAGTGCCACTTTGTTTCCAACTTGATTGCTGATCGGGCAAGTTCGCTTGTCAATAGGGTTTGAGACGCGCTAACCCTGAAACAATTCCACCTGTTGCAGTTAATTTACTGGAGAGAGTTTTTCTAATAACTACAAGGAGATTCGGTTACTGCTGCGGTATGCAATGGAAACACGAATGTTGGATTTATTCAATTGATTGCGGTAAAGAAATCCTCCACGCCACACAGAACCAAATCATCGGGACTGGGGAATTAGAAGCCATCACTGTGGAAAAACCTGCTTTTGTTTTGGGCGAAAGAGTGATCCTCTGTTCTCACGATAAAGGAACAAAACAACGGCTGATTCTGGGGATTGCGCTAGTGCATAATTCTTGGTTTTACCTTGTTGAATTGATGTCGCCAACGTTAATTAATACACCAACTATATCAAATCGTTTCTCACTGGTTGGTGAAAAAAGTTTGCTGCGGGTGAATGCTTGAGTTTCTTAGATTGCAATTCCTCTTTCTTCACTGTTTGAGTAATAACCAGGGAGTTAATTATGTTGATACACAAATGGCGTGACTCAGATATTAACCAAATGCCAGAAGTTGGGCAGCTAGGCAAATACAGCATACCCAAAGGCTACGTAAATGCAACTCAGATGTGCCATGCAAATAATAAGTCTTGGGGGCATTACAAAGAAAGGAAGTCCACAAAAGCTTACTGGACAGCACTTTCAAACGACATCGGAATCCCGATATCGTCTCTTGTCATCGAAGTTGATGGCTATGGCAGTTCTCAAGGTACTTGGATTCACCCAGAAATCGCCATTGATTTAGCTCAGTGGGTTTCTGTCGAGTTCCGCATCTGGGCTAACAGAACCTTAATGAAAGTGATGATGAGTCAAGAGCCTGTACAACAGCAGTCAATGACTCAAGTACAGTTACTTGCAGCGATCGCTAAACAACTGGCAGAGCAAGAACAGCATTTACTCCAACAACAACAGCAACAGACTGAAATTTTGCACCGTCTCAAAGCGGTTGAAGTTGAGCAAGACAGAGTAAATACCCCATGTGGTCACAAATATAGTGTTGTTGGGTTCGCCAATCTTCAAGGTTTAGAAATCTCGGTTAAAGAAGCGGGTACTAAAGGTCGAAAGGCAAGTGCATTGTGTCGGAAACAAGGAATAGAAATAGAACGCATTCATGACCCACGCTTTGGGAGAGTTGGTTTGTATCCAGAGAGTGTGTTGATTGAGGTTTTCTGTGCCAACCAAAACTAACAGCAATGGTCTTCAGAATACTTTCTTTAATTGGAGAAAAGTACCATGCAACAACTGAATTTATTCACTGAATCAACCCCAGTTTTACCAGTCACTTATTACCCCGATTTCTTAAGCCAGGAACTTGCCAATGAACTTTACCAACACTGCTTGAAACTGGAATGGCAACAGAATCAAATCAGGATCGCGGGTAAAACAATGCCTGTCCCTCGTCTGGAGTGCATTTACGGTGACTACGCCTGCGATTATCTCTACTCCAACAGCGTATTTTTAAAACCCCTGACTTGGACAGAACCTCTGTCTAACTTGCGGGACAGAATCACTGCGCTAACTGGCTACAAGTTCCGCATCGTCATCGGCAATCAATACCGCAGTGGACAGGATAGCATCGGCTGGCACTCCGACAATGAACCATCGATGGGATATGAGCCAGCGATCGCTTCTGTAAGTCTCGGCTGTGTTCGCAAGTTTCAAATCAAACCGAGAAATGGCAAACTAACAGATTTCTGGCTCGAACACGGGAGCCTGCTTGTGATGCACCCCGGTTGCCAATCTACACATCTGCATCAGGTTCCGAAAACCAGCAAAGTGGTTAGCACCCGTATTAATCTCACATTCCGTCCACACACCGGAGGGGGCAAATAACGCTGTGGCTGGCTTGATGACTACCTCATAGCCAGTACGCTCACAAAAAGTTGAATCGGCGGCATGGATGCAATGCCGCTCCATTTTCATGCGTCAAAAAAGAGAGGGAATATGCGTATAATCGAATCTGCTTCTCAAGCTAAACATCAACAAGAATGGCTCAACAGTGGCGTTGACGAAGAAATCATTGCCCTGAATGTGCGATCGCTCCACGGCACAACACCTTACGAATACTTGCTCTACAGTCCCAAAATCTCCCGTCGCAACGATGGGCGCTTACGAGACAGAGACTTGAAGAAGTACCAGCACATTGAACTCGGCGGGTGGTGGTGCAATGGGATTGACCCGCTCAACGAATACGCGCTAATGATGTGGGGTTGCTTCAAACCCGACCAGCCCCGAAGAGATCGCCAGAAAATTCACAAATTCATTAAGTATGAACACCCATATAGAGAAGAGACACGCGCTTTCTTCCTCTTAGTCCCGAATCGCATCTGGGTGAAAGTCTCCAATCGTAGCGGCATCCCCATTACTGAAGAGGACTTGCAGCATCCTGGGGGCTTCTGGCATTGGGTTTGGCGGCACAACGTACCAGTGACAATTGTTGAAGGTGTCAAAAAAGCTGCTTGCTTACTGACTGCTGGTTATGCTGCGATCGCAATTCCCGGTGTTAACGCTGGATACCGCACCCCTACTGATGAGTATGGTACAGCTAATGGCAAACCCTTTCTGATTCCCGACTTGAAGTATTTTGCAACAGAGGGGAGACAGGTCAACATTTGCTTTGACCAAGATAATAAGCCCGAAACTGTACAGCGAGTCAGAACCGCCATCAGTCGCATGGGACGGCTGCTGGTAAATGAGGGTTGTTCGCTGCGGGTGATTGATTTACCTTTTGGGCCAGAGAAAGGGGTTGATGATTTTATCGTTGCGAAGGGGAAGGAAGCCTTTGACGCACTTTACAATACAGCCGTTGCACTGGAGTTGTGGGAGATTAAGCTGTTTACTTTGCTGACTTACCCGCCTGGGATCGCACTCAACCAAAGATTCTTGGGCCAGCTTCTCGTCCCGGAAGGTGAAAAACTGATTATCCTCAAGGCTCCCAAAGGTACTGGTAAAACCGAATGGCTGGCAACTGAGGTGGCGAAAGCACACGACCAGGGACAGAGAGTATTAATCATCACCCATCGCATCCAGCTAGGCGAAGCATTGTGTAATCGCTTTGGTGTTAACTATGTTACCGAAGTCCGCACAAATGAAACAGGCACATTATTAGGATATGGCGTGTGTGTTGATTCACTGCACCAGGAAAGTCAAGCCCGATTCAATCCAAACGACTGGTCTAATGATGTCATAATTATTGACGAGTGCGACCAAGTATTCTGGCATTTGCTTAACTCTGGTACGGAAGTGCAGAAACGTCGGGTATCTGTTCTCAAAAACCTCAAACAACTGGTACAGAATATTTTGGGCAGCAGTCAGGGAAAGATTTACCTATCAAGCGCTGATGTTTCTGACACAGATGTGAAGTATGTTTTATCACTCGCTGGGGAATATCGAGTTAACCCGTTTGTAATCGTAAACAACTATCGTCACGTAGCTGGCAATTGTTACAACTACTCTGGAAGTAACCCGAAAAATCTCATCGCTGCACTGGACAAGGCGATTTCTAAAGGTGGGCATCATTTACTATGCTGCTCTGCTCAAAAAGCAAAATCCAAATGGGGAACCCAAGCGCTTGAAGAACGTTTTCGCCGCAAATTTCCACACCTGCGGATTCTGCGAATAGACAGCGAATCCGTTGCTGATCCATCTCATGCGGCTTTCGGCTGTATTGCTCATCTGAACGAAATTCTGACTCAGTATGATTTGGTTATTGCCTCTCCAAGTTTAGAAACTGGGGTCAGCATCGACATTCGAGGACATTTTGATGGTGTTTGGGGGATTTTTCAGGGAGTGCAACCGGTTAACTCTGTGCGGCAGATGTTGGCAAGGGTTAGGGAAACTGTTGACCGTCACATTTGGGTCAGAGAGTGGGGGATGTCGGTTGTGGGCAATGGTTCCACAACGATAGGAGGATTGCTCAGAAGTCAACATGTCGCAACACAGGCGAACATTGCGCTATTGTCGGCGGCGGATAATGATGACTACAGCTATGTTGACCAGAATTTTCAGCCGGAGTCATTGCAAACCTGGGGCAAACGTGGTTCTGTGATTAACGTTGAGATGCGGCGCTATCGAGAGTCTGTGCTTGCGGGTTTGGTCGAAGATGGGTATACCATTATTGATGCCTCGGATGTTGATGATGATGAAAGCGGGGCAGTTATCGAGTCGGTTAAGGCGGCAAGTCAGGAATTGTACGCTAGTGAATGTCAAGCGATCGCTAATTCTGATGAACTCTCTGGGGCTGAACTCAAGAAGTTGCAAGATAAAAGGGCGAAAACGAAAACTGAACGACATCAGCAGCGCAAGGCTGAATTATCTCGTCGCTACGAAGTTGACGTAACCCCTGATTTGGTCGAGAAAGATGACGATGGGTGGTATCCTCAACTGAGAATGCACTACTATTTGACGCTGGGGCGAGAGTTTCTGACAACCCGTGATGCGAAACGGGCAAAAGCGCAATTAGAGGCTGGGGAGAATTCGATTTGGAAACCGGATTTTAACAAGGGGCAGCTATTGCCTGCTGTACTGTTACTCGAAAATCTGAATCTGTTACAGTTTCTTACACCAGACGTTCAGTTGCGTGGTAGTGATGAAAAGATGCTGGAGTTTAAAGTGCTGGCTGTTCAGCACAGGCACGTTATCAAGAATTACTTGAATGTCAGTATCTCGGAAAAACACACACCGATTGCGATCGCACAGAAATTACTTGCCAAGATTGATTTGAAACTGGATTATGTTGGTCGATTGGGCAAGCGTGAAAATCGGGAGTGCGTTTATCGGTTTGTTGCCCCTGATGATCAGCGTGATTCGATTTTTCGCCAGTGGTTCAATTGGGATGAAGTGTTTCTTAGTGAGTCGGTGTCAGTCACTAATAATATAGAGTTCCCAACACAAGTGACTGGCACAATATCAGATGACATTCCCCAAACATTAAATCAGGTTGAAAGTCCTGCTACCCAAGCCTGGAAGGGGCTGAAGCTGAAATTGCAGCAAGGTTTGGACAGCGCTGGTCAGTTCTACCAACAGCTAGTCTCCGCAGTTGGCGCGGCTATTGGGGTAGCTGATGGTGAGCCTTACTGGAATGGGTATTTGGGGCAATGGCAGGTTTGGGTTAACTTTGGGAGCGAGTATAGGTCTGTGGTATGCGATTGGTTGGTGGCGGTGTAGATCGATAAAGCTTTGGTAAAGAGTTGAGTAATTCATGCTTTACTATTTCGTCTTACCAGCTTTTTTAGAGACAGCAATTGCACCAACTCCAAACAATAGACCTAGCAGGGAAGTGGGTTCATGTATTGATGTAGATGAAGAACTCAGGGTAATATTGGCAGCAGAATCTTGATAGATGTATGTTCCTGCCCGTCCCACTTCACCCGTCAAGGTAATTTCAGAGCTTGAAGTTTTTTCTAAGGTATATCTTGGAGCATCAAAAGCAATGCCAAAATCAACTACTAAATTCCAATTCGACCTAGAATCAAGCTCAAAATCAACATCTGGGGTTAAGTTACCGCCATTAGTAGATCCTCTCTTCAAATTCAGGTCTAGATTGTTGACGGATAACTCCCAATCGCTCAAAGTCCCGGACTCTGAGTAAACCACGAATCCAGAATATTCGCTCTCTTTTGGCAAAGAGTTCGTAAGGAATGGGCTAGTAGCATCGACTAAGGTAAAATCACCTGAAAATTCTTGCCTAGTTAGAATAGCTCCCAGCACGGGAGTAGCATGAAATACGCTTGCAATTACCAAACCAATCACGGCGATGCTAAGTTTAGGGAGTCGAACTTGGTTCATGGATTGGGTATGCTATCTAAAATTGTTTAAGGTATGCTATCACGTCCGTGGCAACTTAAGATACACTCAGTACACTAAAAAGTAGGAGCAATGCGATTTTGTGAGATGACCCCACCTGGAGAGCGCTCGCTCAAGTCAGATAAAAGCAACTTACTGAATGAGCGATTATTGTCAAAAAAGCCTTGGTAAATGCTTTAACCTTCACTAATTAACTGTAACAAGGCTTCCGTTGATATCTTGCCACTCATGTCAGCACCTTCCAATAGGCTGTCTGCCAAATCTCGCTTGTGCTGATGCAATTGGACAATCTTTTCTTCAATAGTATCCTTTGCTACTAGACGATAAATAGTAACAGGGCGTTGTTGCCCAATGCGATGGGCGCGGTCTGAGGCTTGGTCTTCCACTGCGGGATTCCACCAAGGGTCTGTATGGATGACATAATCAGCCGCAGTCAGATTAAGTCCTGTACCCCCTGCTTTGAGACTAATCAGAAAGACATCCCCTGAACCAGCTTGGAATGCATCGACCCGTTTTTTGCGCTCTGCCACTGAAGTACTGCCATCTAAATATTGATAATTAATACCTTGCTGTTCGAGGTAATCGCGGATGATGTGCAAATGGTCAACAAACTGACTAAACACTAAGGCTTTATGACGATTTTCCAGCAGTTCACCCAGCACTTCACCAAAAAGTTGCAACTTGGAACTGGATAATTCCGTATCAGGCATAACCAAACTAGGATTACAGCAAGCACGACGCAGTTTCATAATCTCAGCCAAAACCTGCAAATGTTTCTTTCCTGCTTCTGCATCACTTTCGGTAAGTTTAGATATGGCCTGACGGCGCAACGCTTCATAGAATGCCTTTTCCTCTCGACTTAATTCCACATGCAACAGAATTTCGGTACGAGATGGCAACTCTTCTAATACCTGATTTTTCGTCCGCCGCAACAGAAATGGTTGAATCAGTTTTTTGAGTTTATTACGTGCAAGTTTATCCTGATATTTTTCAATGGGGGTAGCAAAGCGTTGATTAAAGCTTTCAAAAGAACCCAATAACCCAGGATTAATAAAACGGAACAAATTCCACAACTCACCCAGGTGATTCTCAATCGGAGTCCCAGTAGTCAGCAACTTAAAATTAGATTTTAGGTTCATGGCTGCCTGAGAACGTTTAGTGGTCATATTTTTAATCGCCTGGGCTTCATCCAGGACAATCGTTTGCCACTGTACACCAGAAAGCATTTGCGCTACTTCTTCCTGCTGTAATAAACCATAGCTGCATACCAACATATCCAATGGTTGTAACCCATCTAATAATTTTTGGCGGTTAGCACCAGAAAATTGAATAATATTCAGAGTTGGGGCAAACTTCTGCGCTTCACTCACCCAATTCATGCACACAGAAGTGGGCGCAATAATTAGGGTTGGCCCTTCATGGGCGTTTCTGAGAATGACAGCCAATGCCTGCAAGGTCTTACCGAGTCCCATTTGGTCTGCTAAACAAGCACCCACACCCCAATGTGCCAGACGCGCTAGCCAACAAAAACCCTCTATCTGGTAGTCACGTAGTTCTGCAAGAAGTGTAGATGGCAATTCTGGCTGGAGGTTCTGCACCTCCTTAAGTCGCTCTCTATGTGCCTTCCAATGTTTATCTGCTTTTACCTTACCTACCTCATCGACAAAATCTTCTAACCCTAATGTTGCTAAGGGGTGAAAACGAATACATGAACTATGCTTTTCCGAAAACATCCGTAATTCGTCGAGGCGTTTCCGAAAAGCTTGAGTTAAAGCCAAAAATTGACCATCACCAAGGGGAATAAAACGGCTGGGGGTTTTCTCTAATAATTCTAGTAGTTGCTGCATATCCAGCACGAGGTCGTTATTCAATTTCAACTCCCCAGTGGCTGCAAACCAGTCTTGCTGACGTTGAATTGATAAATTAAAGTCTTTCAAGTCTGCATTGTGGCTAACACGCAGTTTTTCTCCTTGTGGCCATTCTATGACTATGTTATTTCCCAGCGTTTGCAGTTCTAGCAGCAATTCTAAACAGTCCTCTGGGTCAGCTATAACCCATTCACCATCTTGTTCTTCAGTTCGCGTCAAGGTGGGACAGGCTTTGATGGCGGCTTTAGCAAGTTGTTTCTCTTGGGGCAGATTTCGTCTGGTTTGCAGACGTTTCCCGTCAATCTCGGCAATTACTGTTTCACCACCTGTACCAGGACGGTAGTAGGGGCCACCTTGGGCAAACGGGCGTGACAAAAGGCTGATTTTCAAGCCGGCGTTAGCAGGTAAAAGGTGAATATGGGGTAGAGTCTGGGCGGGTACTTCTTCTGCACCTTCGAGTCCGCCACCAATGTCAGAATGTACGGTAACTATGCCAGAGACGGCATTAATCGCTGCCAAAACTTGCTTTTCGGCGAAGGCAGGCACGTTTAATTTATTATCTTTACCAATAATCTCCGCAATGCGTCTATGTTCGGCAGTAATTTCAATGACTTTGATCCGAGTTGGGGTTTCTTTGATATGCAGAATATTTTGTGATTCTGGTAATTTGGGAGAAAATTCCAAGGTGAGACGATCAAGTTTTCCTTTTTTAACCAGTAGTTCCGGTTCTCCCTTGACAATTTCTACACGAATAGTCGGTGTATCTTCCCAAAAAACTAACGGGTGTCCAATTAAAGCAGAGATGGCTTTTTCACCGAAGGTATAATCAACTTTCCCGTAATAAGAGCCATCATTATATGTTTCTATACAACTACATACCCGCATATCTTGGGGTGTGATGTAATCAAACTCAGATAATGCACTATTCAGACGCTTGAGGGCTATGGGGCGACCTTTACTCCATTCCCCTTTGGCATTCACTTTTTGTTCTCGTGGTTGCAAGACACATCTGCTAGGATAGAAGGTTATGAACCATGCTAAACGTAGTTCCGATTCTGGTTTTAGGGATGTTTGTGGCCTTGATTGGAGATTTGCCAAGGCATTGAGGCACATTTCCCAGGCTTCTTGAGGTCGAATTAAGTCTACGATGGTTTGAATATTGCTATCTTCTCGCAGTGCGGGAGCAAGTTTATTATAATTGCTACTAGGTTTGAGCCGGGATAGGAGTTCTGCGGTTTCCATTGCCAACCAGTGATAACCAGAGGCAAGCGATCGCCGATACAATGGTTCTAGTAAATTAGGTAAGCGTTTTTTAGCACTTTCTGCATCCATCCAGTAAAGACATAGTGAACAAAACAATGTTTGTAAGCTATTTTCTTCTTCCACGGAAGAAATATGACCACTGACTACAAATTGTTTTTGGGTAATATCGCCAAGCTGAACAAGCAATACCATGTTCAGTCTGCCATAAGTGAACCTGAGCCAATGATCCCCTTGACGGGACATCAAACGGGTATGCTCTTCTGCTTCTCGGAGGCTTTGCGCTGAACCATCTTTTAACAATGCGAGGATAAAAAATAAGCCCCCAATTGTATTGAAATATATTTGCCGTTTGCCTGTAGCCTTTTTGATCGCTTTCAGGGCATCTGTATAATATTTTATGGCTTGTTCATTTTCACCCCGCAGAAAACTTAACCAACCCCAAAAGATCGCAGCGTTATTTTGATAGTCATTTGATACACGCTCCAAACTTTCTTGTGCTTCTTGGGTACAGCCCTGTAACAACAGTTGTTCTGTCAAAATCAGGTGTAAATAATCTGAGCAATGTTTTTCACTGTTAGAGCATTCTTCTTCTAGCAGCGTCAACGCATCTTCACAAGCAGATAATTTTAAGGCGGAATTGAAGAGGATACTTGATATGCCACTTTCATATAATCCAAGTGGAAGGGTCTTAAACCAATCTGCATCAAATGGATTATTGTATATCTGCTCAAAGATATTTTCTATTACTATTTTTTCTTCACTATCACTGTACTTCTGATAATCTTCAATTTGCTGATTAATAAAATTAAGGTCTTGGCGATAAATACCAATGCGGATTTCTCTGATACACTGGCGCAGACTGGAGAAAATCCGAGAATCTCTGTTCCAGTGAGTACGTATTGGTAGCTTCTCTTCTACTGCTGTGACGAGGATTTCAAACTGTCCGGTTTGTACAGCATGGCGAGTAGCTATTTCTGTGAGTAACGGATGACATTCAGCACCTTGTCTGCTCTCCTGTACTAACAAGCCTGCTTTTAACAATTTATCAATTTGGGGAATAAGGGTTTTAGTACCCCAAGGTTTATTCTTTTCATCTAAAGCACCAGTTTTACTAAGACAACTTACGAAGGAATTTTTGTCTATCGGTGCATAAATTACCGAAAATAACTGAATAATTTTTTGTAAGGAAGGATGTAACTCGAAGTATATATGAGCGAGTTTTGTTTGCAATCTTGTGGTATCATTAGCCAAATTAATCATACTATTAATTCAGTTCTTTAAATAATTCCATTAATTTACGTTTACGTCCATGAGCCGCTTCTAATTTCGAGCGATAAGCAGACCATTCAGCTTTTTACCTTAGTTGAATATAAGCAGCTTTGATTTTTTTAGCTAATTAACGCAGCGTCATAACGGTCAGCTTTTCCTTGTTCCATAATTGGTTCTGCCCGTCTGCTTTGCGTTATCAATTACCCAATCTGCACGATGGGAAACTGCTGCATCCATGACTCAATGAACCAGTTTGGAATCATAGTAAGTATCTCTTTCTACTGTTTTAATTGCATCATCAATTGATCCTTCATGGAGGAAAATATCGACTTGAGCTTCTCCTATTCCCAAATCTGGCTGATTTTGCAGTGTTTGCAGTAAATCTTGTTTGAGCGTCAACCAAGTTTCTCCTGCATAGTCTTGAATCTTACCATAGTCTCGAAACGCAAGAAGCTCAAGGATGGAAGGGGTTACGCCTGAAGTTGCGGTGTAATGCTGGAGTTTGAAGGCGCTTGCCCTCAAAAGTTTGCTCAACTGGTGACAGATGCGCCCGATTGGACAAAGTGGATGGCTTGATTTACACCCAAGCTTGGTATTAGACCAATAAACTATTGCTTGCGAAGTGTGTGTGCCACTTCAAGATTGTTGAATGGCAGTTTCATAAGTAGCAAGTGCTTGTTGATAAGTTGCGAATGCTTCTGTATACTGCTGCTTGTTGGTTAAGTATAGTTCGGCTAATCTTTCAATCATCATTCCGTGATAACTAATATCAATTGCATCACTGTGCTATCGAGAAAAGGCACTATCATAGGCGATCGCTTGCTTTAAAGCCTTAATAGCCTCTGTATAATGCTGTTGAGATAACTGTAGCTCGGACAGCTTTTCGAGAGCGAAACCCTTGCGCTTAAGAGTTTTGAGGTCATTCGGAGCAAACTTGAGTGCAGTATCATAGATAGCGATCGCCCCATACCCTATCTGGATGATCGCCCCTATTTTCATGAGGCCCTTGTTGCCGTTTTATAATGAAAGGATGCAAAAGCTTACCATCACCCGACCTGACGATTGGCATCTGCATCTCCGCGACGGTGCAGCACTGAAAGCGGTTCTGCCCTACACGGTGCGTCAGTTTGCCCGCGCGATCATCATGCCGAACTTGAAGCCCCCTATCCGCTCGGTGGCAGATGCGGCTTGCTATCGCGATCGCATCCTCGCCGCCATTCCAGAGGGACAACAGTTTGAGCCATTGATGACGCTCTACCTCACCGACAACACCAGCCCCTACGACATTCTCCGGGCGAAAGAATCCCAGTTTATCAAAGCGGTCAAGTACTACCCAGCCGGTGCAACGACTAACTCAGACTCCGGTGTGACAGATATTCGGAAGGGTGATCACGTCTTTGAAGCGATGCAGCAGGTGGACATGCCGTTATTACTGCACGGGGAAGTGACCGATAACGATGTTGATACGTTTGATCGCGAAAAGGTGTTTATCGAGCGACATTTAATCCCCCTCAAGCAGCGATTTCCCAACCTGCGGGTGGTGCTTGAGCATATCACCACCTCCGATGCGGTGCAGTATGTCCTGTCTGCCAACACTATCGCGGCAACAATTACGCCACAACATTTGTTGTTTAACCGTAATGCCCTGTTCAAAGGCGGCCTTCGCCCCCATTTTTATTGCCTGCCCATTTTGAAACGGGAGGAGCATCGTCAGGCTTTGTTGCAAGCAGCAACGTCGGGAAATCCGAAGTTTTTTCTAGGTACCGATAGCGCTCCCCATACCCGCACCAGCAAAGAAAGTTCCTGTGGCTGCGCGGGATGCTTTTCGGCTCTGCACGCCCTTGAGTTGTATGCCGAAGCATTTGAAAGCGTGAAAGCCCTGGATAAACTGGAGGCGTTCGCTAGCTTCTATGGCCCAGATTTTTATCAACTGCCGCGTAATACCGAGCGAATTACCTTGTCCAAAACGACTTGGCGCGTTCCTGATGAAGTTCCATTTATGGAATCTGGGCTTGTACCTTTGGGGGCGGGGCAGGAAATGACATGGCAAATGGTATGACATTTGCATTGTGCATCAGCCGTTGTGGAATCCTGTCGGTTAGCTTAGACCAACGAGTAATTTGAATCCTGGCTCAAATTTGAGTTTGCGAATCTTCCATTTTGAGTGGTGATCGCCTTAGCAGAACTTTAAGATTTTAGCAGAATATAAATATAATCTAGTATTGATTGAAGAAACGTTTAAGCCTACAAATGAGAGATTGAGAAATAACCTTTTTATAAATAGCGGGACTTAGACAAATTAGTTCTACAAGAACCGTGCATCATCTGACGAAAGTAATTCTACTTATTCAAATAAATATTCTTGCATGTCGTTTTGTCGATGGCGGAGAATACTTATAGCTTTGACCTGGATTTGACGAATCCGCTCTCGACTGAGGTTTAGCTGTTGGCCAATCTGAGCGAGATTGAAATGCTGATCGTTCTCTAGCCCAAAGCTTAAAGTCAACACTTGACGTTGAATCGGTGTCAATGGTTCTAAGAATTTAGCTACGTCTTGCGATAGAAGTTCCTGGGTAAGCAGTTTTTCTGGTGAAGCGGCATCGCTGGCTAAAATTTCACCCAACTCTGTCTCTTTCTCATCTCCGACTTGTTTATTTAAAGAGATCGCCGTGCGAGAAGCGGTGAGATATTCTCGAAGTTTATCTGTGCTTATGTTTAATGCTGATGCTATTTCTTCAGATGTGGCATGACGACCGAGTTTTTGAAAGCTTTCTCGCTGCACCTTCTTGATTTTATTAAGTATTTCAGTTAGATGAACAGGCAATCTAATAGTGCGGGATTGTTCTGCGATAGCTCTGGTTATAGCTTGACTAATCCACCAGTAAGCGTAGGTTGATAGCCTATAACCTCGGTTGGGATCAAACTTTTCTATACCTTTTTGTAAACCGATTGCTCCTTCTTGGATCAAATCTAGAAATTCCAAATTGCGGTTCTGGTATTTCTTGGCAACAGATACTACCAATCGCAGGTTAGCTGTTACCATTTTTTGTTTGGCTTTTTGGCCAAGGTGTAGTGCTGCTCGGACTTGTGCTTCGGTTTTTTCGACAGCATTAGCTAATTGAGTCAAAGTTGGTTCGCGGTCTAGCTGTTGAGTGAGTTCATTTTTAGATTGCTCAATGACAATCATTTCTTGTACCTGTCTACCATAAGCGATTTCTTCCTCTGGCTTTAATAAAGGATACTGACCAATTTCTTGCAAATAGATGCGAACCATGTCTGAACTCAGGCTGGACATACAAAATCAACACTTTTTTAAACCAAGGAATTTAAAAGTATAAATCAAATAGCTCAATAAAGTTTTCTATTTTGAAGAACCAAAACATATCACCAATTCAGTCCTGTCTGAAGTAACCTCTGCTTCAACCTTGTGTAGCGCTGTTGGTCATCAGTAGAGCGCACCGCCAGAGATATCGCTTTTTTTGCGCCAACTACGATCGCTAACTTCTTGGCACGAGTTATACCAGTGTAAAACAGGTTCCGGGTCAACATCATATAGTGCTGCATATAGATTGGCAGAACTATCACCGGATATTCTGAGCCTTGGCTTTTATGAATCGAAATGCTCCAGGCAAGGGCAATTTCATTCAGGTCAGCGTAATCGTAAACCACAGTCCGCTCACCATACAGTACTGTAACTTCCTGCTCGACAGTATCAATGGTGAGGATTATTCCCAAATCGCCGTTGAAGACTTCGCGGTTGTAGTCGTTGGTTAGCTGGATGATGCGATCGCCCTCGCGTAATAAATTTCCACCTCTGTTAATCTCCACCTTGTTTGGGCTGGGTGGATTAATCAACTGCTGCAACACAGTATTAAGGTTGCGAGTCCCTACCAAGCCCCGCGACATTGGACAAAGTACTTGCACATCAGTAGCAGGATTAAAACCCAGCCGTGGAATCAAATCGCTAATCAACTCGCAGATTGCCTGTACACCATGTTCGGGCTGATGTCCGCCGCCGTGCCAAATACAGTCAGACACAGGATTGTCGGAGATTGGCTCGATTGTCGGATAAATTCCTCGATTAATTTGGTGAGCAGCAGAGATGATTGCAGAAGTTTTAGCTTGGCGGAATACCTGAGTTAACCGCACTACTGGCACACGACCAGAATTAATCAAATCAGCGAGTATTTGACCTGGCCCCACAGATGGTAACTGGTCAATATCACCCACCAACAACAGTAGAGCGCCAGCTAGTACTGCTTTAATTAAGGAGTAAGCCAGAAACAAATCAAGCATCGAAGCTTCATCAGCGATAATTGCCGTGTGGGGTAAAGGATTTTCGCTATCGCGCTTGAAACCCCTTGAGCGGGGGTCAAATTCTAACAAGCGATGAATAGTTTTAGCTTCCAGCCCAGTCATTTCACCCAAACGTTGAGCAGCGCGTCCAGTGGGTGCAGCTAGGGCTATGGATTTACCCATTGCTTTCCACAGGCTGACAATCGTGTGAGTTGTAAAGGTCTTTCCAACGCCAGGGCCACCAGTGAGGATCATGATTTTGGAATAGGCTGCTGTTTCTACAGCTTGGCGTTGCTGTTCTGAAAGCTGAATTTTACGGTTGGCTGTAAAGCGGTCAATCCAATCACGCACACGCTCAATGTCAGTGCCAACAGGTTTTTCCAAGCGTTGGCGTATCAGTTGAGCTAAATTCTGTTCCGTATGAAAGTAAGTCGGCTTGTAGCAAAGTAGTGTTTTTTCTTCATCCCACTCTCTAATCAGGTCGTCTGTTAAAGCCATATCTTTAATAATGATCGCGACCGCTTCTTCTGTGGGCTGATGAGATTCGGTTGTCAGCAGTTTGATTACCGACTCAATCAGTTCGCTTTGTGGCAGGTAACAATGACCATCTTCGGCAGCTTCACTTAGGCAATGGATAATCCCCGCACGGTAACGAAATTCTGAGTCAGGGGCAATTCCGATATTTCTTGCAATCTTGTCAGCAGTCAGAAAGCCAATACCGTAGATGTCGGCTGCTAACTGGTAGGGGTTTTTGGTAACAGTGGCAATTGCTTCATCCTTATATTGCTTGTAAATCTTCACAGCATAAGTGGTAGAAACGCCATGCCCCTGGAGAAATACCATCACTTCTTTGATCGCTTTTTGAGTTGACCAAGCGTTTTTGATGAGAGTGATCCGCTTTTTGGCAATACCCTGGACTTCAATCAGTCGTTCAATCTGGTTTTCGATAATATCGAGGGTTTCAAGTCCAAAGTGAGCTACGATGCGTTTGGCTGTTACTGGGCCAACACCTTTTATAAGTCCACTACCTAAATATTTCTCAATTCCGGTGAGAGTGGCTGGTTTGGTTTCCTGGTAATTGATGACTTGGAACTGTGGCCCAAACTGAGGATGGTCACGCCAAAAACCCGTAAGTTGTAGAGTTTGACCGGGTTGAATATTAGCAAAGCTACCGACAATTGTTGTGAGTTCGTTGCTTCGGGGGCGCGTCAGCCTTGCCACAGTGTAGCCTGACTCAGCAGAGTAAAAAGTTAGGCGTTCTACGACTCCGGTGATTGTTTCGTGTTGAGGAAAGGCACTTACTTGTTGAGGGGAAAGATTAGGGGGAGTGGACATTGCCTGTTAGAAGAGGCCGCACATTATTATAATACTGGAAGTCAGTTAATTATAGTACATAAATACTATATGGCACACCCAGCATTAGTGTCATCTAAAACTCACCCTAATTTCCCTTCATCACTCTTATATGTCATAGTTCTAGGCTTCCTTTTCTTAAGTGGAACTACTGATTTTTTGGGTGCTGGAGGAGGGCGGTAGCTTTCGCAGTAAAGCGATGCTGGTTATACCTATTATCAACGAGGTGAGCAAAAACGTTTAGAACAAAGTATATGACACCTTGACTTGGTAACTCACTTTGTCCGGGATAACTATATTAAAAATTACAAAAACTGCTTACTACATCAGGGTTTTAATCTCATCGAGCTTTTCCTGAAGGACTTGGCGTAGTTTAATAAGTCGTGTCTGTTCCAATATTTTTAAATTTATTGACTGGATATCCTTAATAGTTTTGTTCATCTGTTTGTTCTGCTTGGCTTCAGAATTAGAAGCACTATACTGCTCTAGGGTTTGCTTAACTAGTGTTTTAGTTTGGCTCAATGATAGTTTTTCTTCGATGACTCGATGAGTTACCTGAGTACGAATCATCAGAGCTTTAGATTCATCAATCTTCATCTGTTCAGAGGATAACTTATTGAGTTCTCTTACTTTGCTGGTTTCTAACCCTTCAGAGCGAATGACATTTTTTAGGTCTTCTGTCACTTTAAGAAGAGGAAAGATATTGTTATTAATCGATACCGGATTGAGTTGTAGTCCTAACAAAACTGAGACAATCTCATGTTCCTCATGTTCCTTGAAATCAGATGTTTCTAGCCATTCTTGTTGTGTCATCAAATCAGAATCTTTAATCAGTGCGAGATATTGAAGCTTCTTGCTACGGACTAGTCGGTTAATGAAAGCATTCAAAAACTTTGGAATCTCGTCTTCTCTTCCGCTCAGATCGGGATATTTATAAATAATTAATCGAATAAGAGCAGTTGCTAAGTCAAGGTCATGAAGTTTTTGTGAGTGAATACTACTTACCAGTTGACCCTCAAAAACTACGACTTCATCTGAAGTTTCTTCTTTAGGTAGAAAGACAGCTTTCAGTTTTGTCATTCCAGCAAGTGGAGCTGACCTCCATCTGAGTTCTCCATCAAATATTTTGTAGCGTCCATCAATTTGTGGAATAAGCACTATTGGGTTTTGCTGACCTTGCCGACGCAGACTCTCTGCTCGTTCTTGGATTACTAATTGAGGAAACGTTTGTCTCGGTTGAGCCAGATCGGGATCTATAAGATTTACTGCAATTTCATGTATCCCTCCTTGAGTAGCCAGTTGATTAGTGAGTTGCTCAATTTGTTGCTCTAATGTAATTTTTTCTTCTGAACTAAATACATTTGTTCGCAGCTGTATAATTTCTACTTCGAGTTTCTCTATCTGACTTTTAAGTTGGTGAATTTGCTGAGACTGACCTGCTTGGCCAAACAGTTGACTAATTTCTACAGGTTTTTTACTTGGCATTACAGTTCCTCTGTCATCAATTTAATTAAGCTAGTCACAATAGGTTTAAAGTCTTCACTAGCATCATAACCAGGTCGATATAAATTTAAGGGTAATCCAGAACCACTAGCTTTAAGGTAGTAATTAGATTCTCGAATGTAGGGAAAGCATCGGATTCCCATCTGTTTAATTAGAAAGGGAAGAGTTCTCTCAGGCTCAATATCAGTTCTGAGGTTGCCCTTTTTGTCTAAACCTAAAATATCTCGATGTGCCCCAACGCCATATAAATCTACTCGTGTAGGTACAAACCCTAATATTTCAGGTTGAGGTTTCAATCTCAAATCGTCTACTTTACTATAGAACCAATCTAAAAAACCTGCGAAAGCTCCTGTATCTTTATATTCTGGTTTGATAGGAACAAGCACATGTGTAGAAGCTGCTAGTGCAATCAAACCCATAGGCTCTAAGGAAGCAGGAGTATCAAAGATAATCAAATCGCTATTTAAGGGAAAATCTTCTAATCTATCTTTCAGTGTGTAGTGACGGCGATTATAGTTATATATTTCTGCAATGCTTTCTTCGAGAAATTTTCCTCCTTGAATAGCCGTAACCGTGGAAAGATGTTCTGTCCAAAGTGGAACAAGTGGGTAGTCACCTGTAAATGTTTTTTTGAAGACAGCAGCTAGAGACTGCTCCATTGATGCTGGTGCAAGCCTTGCAAAAATACATAGTGAGCCGTTTTGATCGAGTTCTATTAGGGTAACTTTGTAACCTTTGGCACCTACAGCATATGCTAAATGGGTTGCTACCGTGGTTTTACCTGACCCGCCTGCATTACTAGCAATTGTTAGCCGGATCTGCTTTTTAACTGTTTTCTTTTTCATTACAATGTCTTTTAAAACTCACATCTTTCTTAGTTTTATTTATTACCAACAACTGAGTTAATTCAAAAAAATCGTGATTTCATAAAAAGGTTGTTTTACATAACAAGGCTCCTCAAATCTTTGATAGTGGCAACTTGATACATAATATACGGATCGTTTATGAAACTAACATTAGTTTCATAACCTTGTATATGACTAAGGTTAATTTCTTCTGCTCTAAGATTCGCTAATTACTACTGTTCTAGCACCTACCAGTAGCCCATCAATAACATCTTTGAAGTGTAACTGTGGGAAGATATCAAAAAAAAAGGAACATAGCATTGGACTAGCCAATTATAAAGGTTAAACTTTTCCACTCCCATTTGTAGATCAGTTGCCCCTTCTTGATTCAAATCCAGCAGTTATAGGTTATTCCAGCAATATTTTTTAGCTACTCCAACTTTCCCTTCTTTACACACTGCACCCCTGCGAATGTCTCGAATGATGCAGGTTTAATTGAGATATTAACTCTCAACATCGCTTATTTCCAGTCGAAACCCGTCGCTATCCCCAAAATCACGATCATGCTAGACCACGCTTATCACCTTGAACATCTTACAGAGGCATTAAAGTATAAATCAAACAGCCAACCATCTAAATTAATTTCTGCTGTGTTGATAAAAAAGATTTCAAAAATTCCTCATGGGGGCTATATAGGGGCTATATATACCCCAGCAATAGTTCAAGACTTTGGTGAGATTTTGACCCCTATATAGGGTACATATAGGCGCTAAATGGGGTACATTTGACTAATTAACATTTTGTACCCCATTTAGCCCCCAAGGGGTTATGATAAGCTCTTGAGATTAGGAAAAAAGGGGAGGTTATTTTATTCTTCTTTCTCTTGCTCTTGCAGATCGCTTGAACAGATAATTTTCAAAAATTAAAGTGTATTACTTGGAGCAGATGTCAAACATTCACACCTTACAAAAAATTTTTCCTGCGGGTTTCGATAACGGTTACGGAAGCCTAAAACTTTTAGTCGAAGGATTTGAAGTAGTTCGTGTCCCCAGCTATATAACTAATGCCGAGATGGAAGATGTGCCAGGACGTGTAGTTTTTAACGGCATTGCTTACACCGTTGGAGAGTCAGCTTACCGTACAGGAAATTATTTTGACCGCAACACAGACAATAATGAAAACAAAGTCAATAATGCATTATTGACTTTATTGGGTGCATTAGCACATCTGCCACACCGTAAGGCTTGGCACTTAAAATTAGTCGTCAGTTTACATGATGTTGGTCTGGCATCAGAACTACAAAAAGTACTAAGTGGGGAATATCAGCCGATACTAGCTGGCAAACAATCAGACGTGAAAGTAGAAGTGCTGAAAGTTGTACTAGAGGGGATGGGTGCATTATTTGGGCATCCACTCCCGAAAAAATTAACCATTTTAGACTTTGGTAATGGAACAACCCTATATTCTCGTTACAACCGGGGTCAACGAGAAGTTCACACTGCTTACCCCATCGGTGTAGAAGTTCTCATAGATGATATCTCCCAAAAAATGAAACATCTAAATGGTGGAAAAATCGGAGATCCATCCAAAATCCGATTTTGTTTAGAAATGGGGCATACCCGATACAGCCGTGACATCGATATCAAAGATATATACAGTGCCAGTCTTAAAGATTGGTATGAAAAATACTTGAAGAAAGTGGTGAATCTGACACTTGATGCCAAGCACCAGGGGGATGAAATCTGGGCGATTGGTGGAGGCTGCCTCTTACCTGGATTTAAGAAGCTGTTGGAGAAAAACGGCTTCAAAATCTTGGACAATCCGGTAGAAGCCAATGTCTCTGGGCTTTTAGAGATGGCAAAAACCATCACCAGCAAGAATCCANACTACTACATCTCTTAAGTAAAGTTATAACAATGGCAGACAAACTTGACTTAACCCCAGAAAAAGTTCGGATCAAAGATAGCTACCGAGAGCGGATATTTGCCGAATCACAGCAACTAGGCAAGAGTTACCTAGAGACGCTCTACTTTATCATTGATTGCTATTTTGCTTTCAGGAAGGGTGCATTTCCCACACAACAAGTAGCTTTCACGCCAATTAATACTGAAGATAACAAACTCCCTTCAAGGACTGCAACTTCATTTACAGAGGAGGAAGAAGATTCTGATGGTGAAACATTCAGCCTTGATTTTGATTTGTAACGGGAATGTATTGGTAGGGTGAACACATCTAAATGACTCTTGATCACAACGAAGGTTGAGAACCAACGAAAAAATCTTTCCTTTCGCGTTTAATTATTTTTTAAGCCCCAAAGCGATAGCCTAAAAATTTCGCAATAAGCAAGAGTTAATGACATTTGTGTTAATTAGTCAAAACCGCCTCAGTGAAGAAAGTGAATATCGAACAAACTTAAATTTACAAATTGCGCGCGCTACTGACAGAGCATGAAGTCACACGAGTATTACAAATGCTTGATGCGATTCAAGACAAAATGGGGATTGACAATGATGAAGACAGTGAGCTTGCTGATTTAGAAATGGAAACCAAGCCGGAAGATGTATTAACTGAAATTGAGCGGCTTCAGCAGTTAGCACTGAAGAGAAAAAAGCGCCATCGCTCAAAAGAAGAGATGGGCAATACAATTATTCCTTTGGGCAAGAGGTTCTTGCTGGAGGCTCAGTTGGGAATAAGCTGTCGTGCTTATAACTTGCACTTTTTATGGTCTAGAACCCTTATTGCAACGAGAATACTCTGGAAAATTAAAGATGCGACAGCTTACTGCTTGCAGCAAGAACTGCCCTCTGCCTTTTTTGATAAAATTAGCTTATGAATTAAGCACTGTTTATGGACTGTTTGCTCAGTTTAATTAGAAAACCCAATGGTCTGATGGGTTGGGTGAGTCGAGTTCGACATCAACTAGAGCCAAAAACTGATAATCCAACCAGAATGGGTATAGATTCAACACAGGGTCTATATGAAATTGTCGAATCTCCTCTCTCATTATTGACAACATCGCTCGTTCCCAATAAAGAGCAATTAATTGCTTCATGGAATTTTATTAGTTGTGTTGACGAACTGGATGCGGAAACTCTTTTTCATGTTTTAGTAATTTTGCTGGAAACGGTATCCGAACCGTTAGAACCAGAGGCAACGTTGCCAATTTTACCAATAAATAGTCCAAAGCAGATAATTAAAGCAACAGCAGCAAATCCTAGAGCATATAAAGGAACTAAGTATAAACCACCAAAACATAAGATATTTACTCAAGTTGATTTGAGATTATATTTGTGCGAGCGCAAATCTCAAAACCAACTACTTTTAAGATTAAGCCAACATTGGGTAAAGGCTTTGAAAAAACTTCAAAGAGTGGGGTACGATATTCGCTCTTTGTCATCGATACCCAAGGAAAAATTAATTATCGATCCATATTATGCATTCCACCATGATCTACATGCTGCTGTAGATTATCCTTCCCTACCTATAAATTTTCATCGATATTTATGGTTTTCATTACAGGGTTTGAATTGGCAAAATGTAAATGAATATTTATCGATCTATTGGGGGCTTGGACTAGACAGCAATTTTAATCTTTTACTCGCGTTCGGTCGTTTGCTAAGTCTCAACAATGGTAATAAGACATTGAAATGGTGTCACATTATTACCCAACAACCTGAGTCACGTCGTCTTACGTTCACTTCAATTTTGATTGAAAATCAGATTTATTCTACTGATCCACTCTCTCTAGATGATATTGAGCGATTCAACCAAATAACAGATGATATCGACTATGAATACCGACTTTATTGTTTATTTATTGCATTCAGTCAAGGGATTTCTGTAGATTATATGCTGGGTGGATTTCAATTAGCTTCTAAGTATCCATCAGAATATCATCGGTTTGACTATTTAGATAGATTAGATGGAGATTGCCTATTTCCAGAAGAAGCTGTGGAAAAATTGATTGCTCATCTGGGAAATGTTGGTGAGTATAGGTTTTCCCTACCCCTAGATATTTGGGAAAAATGTGGACAACTTTCAGGGTTCGGTAACATTATTTTACGCATTGATTGGACGAAATATCCAAAAGAGATTGCCTATGAATATCTCAATTTTTATCGTTGGGCTATCTCTTTATATCCCGCAACAAATCGGGAGGCTGAAATTCAAAAATACAAGTGGAACTTTCTGAAAGGGCAAGTTGATAACATTGAAAATCTCCTAAGTAGAATTACAGAAAAATATCAGCAAAAAGCAATTGATGATTTAAAATTTTATTATTGGTTTTGGATCGAAACTTACGAACTCGATTTGATTCCTTATGCATACTTAATAGTGGAACGTTTAGCTCAGTCTCCTTTTAGTCAAAAGAGTCATGCAGTAAAAGCGATCGCGGTTTTTATTACTTATTTACAAACCGCAGATATATCTATATTTCTCAATGCACCCGATGCTAGTTTTTTACGTCTTGAAGAAGCTTGTTATTTAGATAATAATAGTAAGTTAATTGCAGAGGGAATTGCACCAATTAGCAAACAATTGAATAATTTTATTATCCAATGCTTTATTGAATTCCCTCACAAAATCTTTAAGGTTGCCAAGTTATTGGGAACTCTTAATACTCCCACAAGTGAAAAAGTGGTCAAAGCATTCAGCCAACATTCCATCATGACTGAGAATATTACTCTACTCCCTATAAAGGATGCTTGTGAATTTATTGATAGCCAATGTGGTTCCCAATTTAGTAACCCAATTCCACGCAAAATCCGCGATTATGTCCAAGGAAAAATATCTTTAAGTGAACAGCAAATCAATCGTGGTTTCCAGAAGATATGTAAGCAAATTCAACTTACCCGCTTGGATATTTTTGAACATTTAATCCTGAATACATTGAAACGCGATTTTGATGTCAATCCCGAACGGGAAAATATTAGACATGCTCTTTCAATGTTGGGTATTATTGATGATAATTTTCGTTCTTTTAGAAAGTTTTTGAAGGCTTATTGGGGAGGTAATTTAGATTATTTACTTAATCATCCTCTGACACAAACTTGGTTAAAAAAGCATAGTTGTATCAATATCAAAATGTGGACGCAGGGAATTGAATACACATCCCAAGTTGATGGGTTTGGCTTGATTGAGATTAAGTTAGAGAACGAACCACTGGAGGTATTAAAGCTGGGTACTTATGTGGGGAGTTGTCTCGCACTTGGAGGGTTATGTTCTTATTCAGCAGTTGCGGTTCTTCTAGATATTAATAAACAGGTTCTCTACGCTCGAAACTCAGAAGGTAAAGTCGTAGCACGTCAACTAGTGGCAATTTCAGAAAGAGAAGAATTAGTTTGTTTTTATATCTATCCCAATGGAGTCAATTCTATCATCAAAAAGATATTTTATGAATGCGATGTTAGGTTTGCCGAAGCACTTAATTTAAGACTTTATCAACCTTCTTCAGATCAAGATAATGATTGCGATGTTCAGAATATTATTTCTCAAGCTTGGTGGGAGGATGATGTCTGGGATTTTACATTGTCAGACGAAATGTAACCAAATACTAAGTTTTTTCCATCTCAGAGACGGTATTCTCAAAGAAATACGATTTCTGTCCATAGTCGGAATAAAATTATGATGGAAACACTTCTATTGCCATTTTAAATGCCTCGATTTACACCCCCAAATACTACCATGCTCTATGGAATGGATATCCAGTTGTAGTTTTTTCGTTTGACGAACCCAAACGCGCCGAACCTCAAAATTATCGGGTCATATTTGGCGACTTCAAGGTGCTGGAATTTCAGTTTGCAGCAATTCAGTTGAATCGTTTAAGGAATGCGAGATTTTTTAACACAGTCAAATCCGGTGGCAGCAGCATTAATGTCGAAGATGAATATTCGCCGTGAGGAACGTCCGCAGGTGAAAGCAGAATGTTTGCGGCTGCTGGCGACGTTAAAGTTAGACCCAGCACGGATGCAATTGATTTCAGGGTTTGTTGATACGTATTTGAGGCTCGACAATACTGAGAAACAGGTGTTTCAAGCGGCAATCAGTACAATGGGATTAGATGAACAGGAGGAAATTATGGAGATTGTAACCAGTTGGCAACAGGAAGCTTTGGAAAAAGTTGCGGTAAACTTATTGCGCTAGGGTATAGCAGCTGAAGTGATTGTGCGAGTAACAGGGTTAACCGTAGAACAAGTACAGCAATTACAGGCACAGCTGTCTCAAGAAAATTAGTCTCAGTAGGCATTCATGTATCATCACTGAGGTGTCAATTGTCGTTAAAGTTTTTTACATAAAAAAAGCATAAATCTTCTATGCCTAGAAAAACCCCACCTTTATCCCACTCGACTGTTACAACTCCACTGGCTCTCTCTCAATTACATATCCGCTTACAGTTTCTAGAAAAATCACACCAATCACTACTCAAGCAGATTAAGAGAAAACGGACAGAACTGAATAACTTTGTTGAACAGACGCGAATTTTCGCCACAGAAATCTTTCATAAAGCTAGTCCCAGCTTCCAAAAAATGGCTGAGTTAGACCAGGATATTCATACTCTTTTTGAGGAAATCTTTACTACTAGAAAGTTTGGTAAACAAACCTTCAAAAATATAGAAGCAGTTTACCTTCAACTCCAGTTGACAGGAATCATTAGTCAAAAAACCAATGGCAAACAATTTTCAACAGAGCTAGAGGAATTGTTTGACAACCCCGAACCCGAATCAGATTTTTTCAGAGAATCTGCTGAAGGTCGCTATCAACATTGGCAAACACAAGAATCTGTAGAATCTCAGTCTGTAGGTAGAACAGAGTCTAAGAGAAAAATTCGTGAAACATTTCTGAGGTTAGCTGAAATCTTCCACCCGGACAAGGTAAAAGACAGCGAGACACAGACATATAATACAGAAATCATGAAATCAATCAATCAAGCCTACCAAGAAGGTGATTTGGCAAGACTTCTCGAAATTGAGCGACTTCACCAAGTGGGAGAAATTATTGATCTTAATAGTGAAGATGATTTAACTCGTAAATGTCGAACTATAGAACAGCAAAATCAAATTCTCCTGACTCAATATGAAAACTTGAAACTGGAACTGCGTTTAGC
This sequence comes from Nostoc sp. 'Peltigera membranacea cyanobiont' 232, assembly GCF_002245985.1. Taxonomy (NCBI): domain Bacteria; kingdom Bacillati; phylum Cyanobacteriota; class Cyanophyceae; order Nostocales; family Nostocaceae; genus Nostoc; species Nostoc sp. 'Peltigera membranacea cyanobiont' 232. Next base: position 42,399 of record NZ_NOLK01000039.1, on the reverse strand, counting down.
AAAAAATACTCCAGAAGGAACAATGGTTTCTGATTCTCGCAAAGCTGCTAAAAAAGGCATTGACTCTATGGCTATTATGCTAGAAACGATAGAAAATCAAATTAAGGTTGTTTCTCAGATTCGGGATTTTGTCAAAGACTTTAGAGAACAGAATATCACTATCAAAGAATTTATTGGTGGCCCACCAACTCTGCACTCCCTAGACGAAGAAATTATGGAAGATATTCTTGAGCAGATGTTGTCAGAATTAATCAGATAGTAGTTTTTTCTGAAAAAAAAATCGCTTGATTTGTGAATGCTCTGCTCAACTTAAAATAATTTTACAGAACTATGCCAATTAAAAAACACATTAATCTGAATGTTGGAAGTTTTCTTAATACCGCAGATAAAAAGATAGTTGTCAATTTAGCTAGTGAAGATATTTTAACTTTAATCACGCAAGAGTTAAAAACTCGTTACTCCCCAGAAACTCAAAAACAAGCCCTTGAAGGAAGTTCTCAGCTATTACCTGATTTTGTATTACAAGAATTATTAAAGCGCCAAGAGCAGGTAGTAAACGTTAACCCCGATACCTTGATAGTGGTTAACTGTCAAATAGCAGAGGTAGAGGTCGATGACTTGGGATTTGATTTAAATGTCGAAGCATATTTTGTCATTGGAGATGCAAATGGTCAAAATCATTTTCGCGCTAATAGGATCGGACTTTGGTCAAATATATGGGGTGATGAAGAAAAACTTTTTGATTTAGAAGATGAACTAGGCGACCAATTCTGGACTAATTATCAAATCCAGTTGCTCTTTGATGAAAAAAATCAGCAAATAATTGAACTGTCAGTGTCACAAACAGATGACTATGAAGCAAGATTACAATTTTACCCATCTTTTCAAAGGTTTTTACCATCCATAGTTCCCTTTACGGATAATGACTTTTAAAATCCCCGATTCAACCAAAATTTGCCCAGCATTTATGGCGGTATCGTCTCGATGGTGGTGAAGAACAGCTTTTCTATTTCTGCTTGAACATTCCCTACTTTAACAATTTAATGGAGAATTGAGTTTATTCCTCCTCGCCTTCATCTTCGTACTCCTCATCATCCTCGTCATATTCATAATCTGCATAATCCTTCCCATGCTGCTCATACCAGAGGCGTTCTTCCTCTTGAGCCGCCTCTCGCTGTATCCTTTTCCGTTCTGCCAGCTCTGCTTCTAGGAGTTCTTGCTCTAATTTCTGCTTCTCAAACCTTTCTCTTAAGAGCCTTTCTCGCTCTTGGGTTTCTAGGCTTTAATTCGTGCTGCCCTTAAAAGGTTAGGACTTAAACCCCCAAACTTTGTTAAAGCTTTTCCTTTGGCTGACAGGCTTATAGCCAATATTTATGCCTGCATTTCCATCTGTTTCTTTTTAGTAGTAGCTAAAGCTGCCATAGCTTGATTGTTAGCATTCTCAAAAGTTTCTAAAAGTTGGGGGGTAACTTTATTAACTTGCACTTTACCCGATTGTAGGCTCAAAACCACTTCACCATCTTTGTCAGCGATCGCTAAATCCCTACTTTCACTTTTGTAAGCCAAATCGTAGACTTTGCCCCTGACGACAGTAAAACCATCTTGGGCAGGTTGACCCCAGACCATGCCAATCCTTTGAGCAATTTGAGTCAACCGACTGATGACTTCAAGCTCAAATGTATCTTTATTCATTACTGTCAATGCTTCGGCTGATAATTGCTCACCAGCTTTAAACCCATTTGCCACTTCTACAATGCGTTTTTTGTAATTTTCCGGCTTCCCTAACTTATCTGCGGCATTGTACCAACTTCTCAAGTCATCAATAGTGACTGATTGAGGTTGGACTTCTTGATTGGGTACGGCTCTGTTTTGTGGTTCAGGAAACGGGACTATAAAACCCTCCACATAATCTCCCAAGGGTTCAAAATGTAGTCCCCAGACCTGCCCTTTGCCTGTGAACAGTTCTGGTAATGCCTTGGGTGAGTGCTTTTCCATATCAGCCCACTGCTGTTGATAAACGGGGTCAGCAATCATATCAGGTGTGATTTGATACTGCTTACCGACTCGAAAGGCGACTTGCTTATCAATGCCTGTCGCCAGAGCAATATCCCCTTCCTTAAACCCATACTGTTTGTATGGCTCTTTAGCTCTGGTGGTATGAGTTCGACCATATCCTCTCATCGCATCAATACAAGTGTTTACAGGTAGTGGGTTCGGCTCACCATGCATCATTAAAGGGTAGTTCATCGGAATCGGTTTGCTTTTGATGGCTATTGGGGCGACATTTTGAATATCTTGGTTTGGGTGGAATTGAGCGCTTTGTTGAGGCGGGGATTGTGCTGATTGAGATGGAGGTTTCAAGAATTGCGGTCGTGTGGCGAGGGAATTAACTCTTTGTTGATAGTCACTATCCGTTTCAATAATTGACCCAAATTTCTTGGTCATGTTCTCCAAAGTTTTGGCAGGGATGGAGCTATCAACCAAGTTAAACACCGCTAGACCTTTTTTAGTTTCCCTGATAACATCTTCTATTGGTACTTGTTTCCATTCAACTTTTTGAGCAGTTAACCATTTAGTCACAGTCTCAGCTTTATAGTTGTCAACAGCCAAGCCCATGACTCCAAGTTTTTTGTTTGATTCTGTCGAAAATAAGAAAGTAGGACGCTCTTTAATCTGATGTAGAATATTCGCACTACTCTCAATCATCTCTTGTTGTTCAGAATTAACCGATTGAGTCCCAAAACCCTGAAATTCCTTCGTCCATATCTGGGGATATTCAACGGTATTAGGATCAATTTGAGCGCAAATAACAGAAAAATTACTTTCAACGATTGCAGGCGCAAGTGTAAGTTTTCCGGTTTTGAGCAATCCAAGTTGTCTGAGCGCGTCTTTGTCTTTTTTAAAGTGCAACACTCCCAAGGGTTTACCATTCAAAAATACAGCATCCCTAGTTTTAGAAGCTGAGGTTTCGATAGTCAGTTTTCGGTAATCTTGATCATTGAATGTCTGACCAGAAAAATCATAGAAGTTAATTTTATTAATTTTGAGGAGATTTCCATTGGGAGACTCACCCAGGACAAAAGCTTGATCTCCTGTCTCAGAGATTGACGTGAGCTTTAATTTTAGGTGATTACCATTTTTGAGATAATTAATTTCTTTTAACTGTTGGGCAGAATCACTGTCTAACTCCCCCAGAGTTTTGCCATCAATTTTGATTTTTACTGTTTTATCAGGAATCGGCACAGTGCCAAATTCTAAGTTGACCGGTTCGGCGTTAAAAACAAGTCCTGCATAAGAGAAGTTCTTGAGTTCACGGATAGTAATTTCAATCGGCTCGTTTCCTGGCAGTCCAATAGTTGCTTTGGCAGTAGCAGGTTCTATCCCAATGAAATTAGCTTGCGCCTTTGTGCCAATTGGTAACATTCCAGCCCTGGTTTCGAGCATGGCGAATTCCTTATATTCGCCGTCAGCATCCTGGACAAACATTAGTCTGGAAACGTGGCGTTCATGTCCTGGTGGATGGTGAGAAGCTCTGATTTCTATCGGGTGCTTTTCGTCTGGGTTCCACTTTCTACCCAAAAATTGATTTGCCTCATTCAAAAGTGTGACTAACTTCGGTTCGGTAAATTGCAGTTGCTCCAGGCGGGAGATAATTTCATTGGGGAAAGCAGCGAAAGCAAAATTAGAGACTTTTTTAGCGATCGCTTGGGGGTTTGCGTTTTCTTTTCTTGCAACTTCAAGTTCATCTTGGCGGGATGCACAGATGCTCCAAGCGGCGGCGGATAGAGCAAGTTTTTCTGACTCTGGGATAGAAGCGTAAAATGCGAGAGCCGCCTCTTGTGCCTTGTCGAAAAGTAATTTAGTTTGGCTTCTAGTAAGTTCTGGTTTTAGTTCTAGGAGTTTAGCTCCCTGCATGGCCATCCCCACCTTGAGGTTGTGGTCAGTCACAGATTGTTGGCTAACTGTCCCCAGGTTGCGGTAAGCGGGTTTTCCATCTTTCCCAACCTCGCCATCTATCTGTGCAACTGCTAGTAATTTGTGGGGGCGTTCTTTAGTTCGCCATTTCTCTGGTATTTCGTCTAGGCGAATATTCAACGTCTGGGCTTTCCAGATTAAGGGGTGTCCGTAACGGGTGAGATTGGTGATTTCTAGTTTCGCCCCCTGTGGAGTTTGGATAATTGCAGATGGCCCTTTCTCAGTTTCACGCCGTTGGGACATCCGAACCGCAGCGTTGAATTTCTGATCGAACTCGTACTTCGCGGCGATCGCTGCAAATTTTTGCTGTGGTGTAAATTCTACTCCTTTGAACAAGTCTTTAAACTGGACGATGGGACGCGATTCTAACTGTGATTCTTGGAAATATTTATTGGTTTGGCTAATTAATAATTCTACTGGTGAGTAGCCCTTTGGTGTTATCCCTGTGCTTAAATAAACTGACGAAGATTTCTTATCTTTAATATAATTAACATCACGATATAAGTAGCGGCTGTTCTCCCTGATTAAATCCATCTCAGGTTTTTTTGCACTTTTGAATAAATCAACCGCTATTTGGTTTTGATAACATCCCTCACCAATCATTTCTCGGTACATCAGGCGGTTAACATCCATTGCCTGCTGAATAATCTCTGGAGTTCTTTGACCCAAAGCAAGTTCAACAAACCCTTGCATATAAGATTTATATTCTTCTCGGATTAACTTTGGCTCTTTCTGGTGTTCTTGCTCAAATAGGGCTTTATAATGACTAGAAACTTGGTCTAAATAAGTTGATTGTTGTTCGATAGTCCCATAAGTTTTAAGTACTTCAATTTCCGATTCTAATGCCTCCAGTGCTGTCACTTGATTGTTGATTATACCCACGCTGATGCTATCGCTCATGTGGATAGCAATTTCTTCAAATGGGGGCTGGGTTCCATCGCTAGGATCATAAAATGATTGTTTTTTGAGCTTAACCGTGGGCGAATAGGCGTTTTGAGGAAGGTTTCTTCGCTCTGCCTCTGCTGTTAAATTAGGGTATAAGCTAGCTCTTGCCACACCAATGCAATCACCATCGTAGTCTCGTGCTTGGCGTTCCGATTCGGTTTCTGCTGGGTCGATAAAATCAACATCGACCCCTAGCGCTTCTAACTCTATAATTCTTTGCTGTATGCGCTTGTGGTCTTCGTCATTAACTACAATTATGCCTTCTAAGGGTTCACCATCTGGCCCTAACTGATCCTTAACATATTTATTATTAGAAACACACAAACCATTAGAGTTGAGAAAAGGAGAACGGAAGTTAAGAATTTTTTCTTGCTCATCAAGCCAAGAGACACAAATTTCACCATTTTTGAGTTCCTTGGAAGGAATAATCATCCCTCTGTCAAAAGTAAGCGTTTTCCCAACAGCAATATCTCGCCACTCACTTTGTACAAACCGACTTAATTCCTGTTTGACCTTCTCAGTCTCTAATAACTGCTGATGCCCTAGTAAATCGGCTTTAATGAGTTTGTACATGAACAAGTCATCTTTAGCACTCTCATCACCCAACTCCTGATCTACATCTAAGTCATCATTTGTCCCTAAGTTTTTAATATCTGTTTCTTGATTGATAATGTCTGATGTTTTTAATTTATTTTGGTTCAATGATTCTTTACGTTTTTCATATCTTTCACAATAGTAAGCAGCAACAATTCTTGGGTCATCTTCAATAGAGGCTAATCTTTGAGCTTGTACCTCTAGTTCTTCAGCAAAATCTTTAATTCCTTGGGGGAAAGATGCCAGCAGTTGGGAGATAGACATCTGACCTTGTTGAGATTGTGCTTTTTCAGCTAACCAAATATTTTGCTGATATAATCCTGGTTGAATTTGAGGTTTAGTAGGACCTTTGGGTCTATCCTTGTCTGTTCCCTTAAAACTGCTTACGGGAAGAATTATATCGATTTTTGGTTCATTTTTAGAATTTGCATATTTTATTCTATCTAGTCTGTATGGTCGCAGTGTTCCTTTGCCAAAGCGATATTCAGTCGTATCTTCTCCAACTCCATCTACCCAACCAAATCGATGTTGAATTACACGATAGCTTTTATCTGTTTGGGATTCCCTTAAGGTTAGCTTGTCATAAAGTTGTGTTGAAATCTGCCCATAACAATCGCCAACTAATTTATATGCCAAATCATTCGATAATATCCCTCCATTTTCACCCCTGTTATCAGTAGAATCATCTACTACTAAAATGTTTAGCTTTTTGTGAATCGCATTTTTACAAGCCCCAAGGAAGATAGAACCATAAGCACCCCGGTCTTTACTATCTGGACAAATTTTTTGAATCGTTTCTAAACATTCTTTATCTCCATAAAGTAAGCGAGTCTTAGAAGACAGTAATAAAATTTGTCCATCTGGATGATTCTTTAATTCTTCAGCAGTGCTGTATTCATCTGAATGTCCAAATGAGAATTCTTTGTCAGGAAAGTAAAATTCTAGTAAAGTATTACTGAGCTTTTCAGTTAAAATTGATTGAGAGTCGGTTCTGCTATCGTCTATATAGATCCACTGATTTAAACGAGGGTCAAAATGCTTTAATTCCAAAGTCATAAGATTTGAAATTTGATGAATATTAATTAAATTTTTGAGAGGTTTTTATGTCAAGGATTAAGCGTTGGATAAATATGAATAATGAAGAATTCAACCCAGATGGAAGTTTGAAAAGTGAAGCTCGGCAAGAAATGTTATCCAAAGGTGAAGATCCAGGAGCAATTGATAGTTATGCTCGTAGAGCAAAAGAAGAGTATGACGAGTGGAAACACCTGGACGAGACTGATCCAGAATCGTGGCCAATCTACACAGCCTACGATTTCTTCACTGAACAAGAAAAAAAGGAGTTTAACCCAGATGGTTCTCTCAGACCTGAATATGTAGAATATGCTCAGAAAATTGGCATCAGTGAAAGTGCGCTAGAACAGCTTGAGTGGCGCAAGAAAATGGAGGTTGATAATTACAATAAAGTGTCTGCCGATTATGTAGAACAAGGCATCAACTTTGGTGCATGGTTGATGAGAGGAAGGATTGAAGATAGCAGAACATACGTCCAACGTCGGCAGCAGATGGAGCAAGACCTGCGTAACTTTGAGGATGTTGACAGCTTGCCTTTCGACAAGAACACAGCATATTAAGCGGGAGCTATGCAGAGCGAGTGATAATATAAGCTGAAAGCATTATCAGACAAGGCTCTCAGCTTTTTAACGGCATTCTTTTACATCTGCAATTGCTCCCCTTGTACTGAGCGTAGCCTCTCCAAGAGTTGTATTACGACTGGGTGAAAAAGCGGATTGTTTGGTTAATTAGCTTGCCGTTCTATAGCTGGAGGGATTACCCCAGGCGATCGCACAACTGATTTGTTGGAAGCGGCGGCAAGGAACGCAAACATTCCTAGAATGGCAAAGGACGTAATAATTACTTGCTGTACAGATGCAAAGACCGACTTTTCTTTCTCCTTTTGGACAGTAATACGATTCAGATTCTGTTGAAATGCCGAGAAATACAAATAATTCAACACTTGTTTACACAAGGCGGGGTCTTCACCTTTTTGGACTTTTTGACACAGGAGAATTTCTAAATGCTCTTGGCGGCGATCGCTTGTAGATAAATCGCGCTCGTCCCACAGTTTTACTTGGGTTGCATCTAAAGGTCTATCAATACCTAATAAAGTCATAAATATGTCCTCATTTAATTGTTGGGTTAGTTGAGGGAACAGGTGTAATCAACAAGTCAATTACACCCTACTGTGCTTTTTGAAAAATGGAACTCATACCTAACTTAAGAAGTTTATATACGCCCTCTAAAAAGAACTAGCTACGTTAGTACTGAAAAAATCGGTACTGGAGTAGCTAGTAAAGTTAGTGAGTTTATGCTATATTTCCCATTCCAAATCTGGTTGTAGAGATGGGGATAGAATCTGTGCTTTCGATGGTGGTTGGGGTGTATCCGACTCCAACGGGTTCGTCCCATCCTGGAATAATTCTTGTGCCAGAGTCCGGCCATCGCCGTCAATGTCACTACTCAAGAAATACTCCAAAACCTGCGGTGTAGCACCATCAATTGCTGCTTGTGCTAGTAGGGATTTGATGAATTGGGGAGATGCCTCACTATCAGCTAGTACCTTCAAGGTTTGCTCGGCATCTTGGATGGTCATTTTGGAGATATCCTTAACTCCAACTTCGTCCCAGACATCCCCAAAATACTGTCGATATTGCTGATTGAAGTCTTGCTCTTGGGCAAATCGTGATAATTCTTGTACCTGCAAATGTGTCATTTCAGCCATCTTAATTTGCCAATGTTAATTGTTCGCGCTTGTTACTGTTAGAGCGATCGCACTTTCAGATGAGGAAAGGTGCAAGTTGAAGCATATCTCTTACCAAGAGAGGCTTTTACGATGTTAGACAGATATTCTGTCTAACATCAAGTGCAAAATATGAGCCTTGGACTAGCGGCGATCGCTACTAGCAAAATATGAAATAAACACATTCAATTTAAAATCTCAAATCCAAAATGTGTTTTTTGAGAGCTACACTCTATTGATAGAAGTGAGATGATTAACTGCTGGAGAATAAGAATCTGGTACTAATTTCTGTTTGCGCTCATAGCAAAAATTTTCATCCAGCATTCTCACATAACTAATATGAGTTGCCCAAACATCAGCCAGTCGCTCACCCAAGCCAACGGTATCTAATGATTTGGGAATAACTACTCCACCATTCCAAACGATAGGGATGCTTTCTGTTTGAAAATATTGTGTCAGTTCTCGACGCACAAACTCACCAGTACCACCACAGATGAGAACTTCGTCTAATGGTACATGGTTTTTGACCCAGCGCAGCAATGCTCGACAGTATTCATCCCGAATCACTTCTAAAACTGATTTAAACAACTCTAAATCCGAGTTAATTCCTGATGGTGTATTCCTACGTGACAAATTTCGTAATGCAGTGAAATTACCTTTACTTGCTTCCACTAAAGCCGCCGCTATACACGGATCATCTTTCGATAGTCCTACGCTAGTACGTTCGACAAACTTTTGTAACACCCAATTCATCCCCAAGTCTGTCGATTCTTTCTTTGCTACTTTCCCTTTTTCTGAAAGGGTAAAACTGGCATTACGATGACCCAGCATTAACAATCCTATATTTTTTTGAGAAAATACATTCCCTAGAGCGCGATTTCTGTAAGAAATAATACCTGTTCCTTCAGGAAGATTTTTGAAGCTATTGACCTTAATTTTCATTCTTCCCGTTGGCGTTATTACTCCTTGCCTATAGTTCAAGACAAACTTTTTAGCCAAATCTTGTACATTCTTCTCTTCTCCAGGTGGTAGCAAAATCTGGAGAAACATTTCGTGAATATCTAGATTTATTTGACGTTTAGCTAGCCACAACAAACCAGCAACCTTTGATAAGGCATATTCAGACTTCAAATCTTGCAGTGCCGCAGTTCCAGCAAACTCTCTTTTTGCAATACTCCCTAATACAGAATATTCCTGACCAATTCTCACCCAAGCGCTATCATCAGGCAGCGCATCTACAGTTAAATGTTTGGTTGAACCCTCTCCCACATCGGCAACTTCTGGACTCATCCACAATGCAAATGGCACTCCCGCCGGATAAATCTGGGCGATCGCCTTGGTTGAACTACCCCCCAAGTCTGCCGTCAGTATAAACTGTACGACTTGGCTTGATTTGTCCTGATTAGTATTTGTAGTTGTCATAAATTTTTATTACCGTTTGTTTCGTCAAATCCCAACAATTGAGTAGCCATTAATAAGTCTGGTGTCATTTTCAAGTCCATTAATCCCAAATCATCATCAGATAGTAAGGATTCTTCCTGCTGACTTGTTTGCTCTAGTTCCTCTTGTTCTTCTTTCTCTTTGCGAATCACATTTGTTGAGATTGGCAAGCTTTTTTCTAAAATCGATGATTTGTTCTGCTCTATTTGTTGTGGTGGCAAAATCGCACTACTCTCTACTTCAAAAGAATTAGAAACCTTTTGCATTAAAATTCTAATCTTTACTAGCTTTCCTTCCAATTCCCCAATACTCGACAAGCAAGCTTCAATAAATTCCTCTTTACTTACCTTTCCCACTAATGCTTCTATTAGCCAGTAACTTGTCACTGCTTCCATTGTCAGTTCACCTGCCGACTTTTTTGATCGATGATTCACCAAGTATTCAATAGTTCTTCCATCCCAAGAATCATGTCTCCGTTTTACTCTTGGCAGTTCAACGTCTTTGCTTCCCTGTTTGTCCATTTTTAAAAACCAGTACAGTTGTCTTATTGTTTACATTTGCAATACTTGATACAAAAATGAGTATTGCGGGTAGTCTAAATGAGTATTTAGGCGGAGAAATCCCCCTTTTTCTCTCAATTGCGTTTCCACTGTGTTTTCACTGCGTTGCGCTTTTTCCCTCATTTATGAGTATCCGTGCGTAATTCGTACCCAAATTATTCACTGCTTAGAATCAGGCGACTAAATGCCTGGGGTCTTTGCTATGTAAGCACTTGAGCTAGTTAGGTATTAGAGTTCCTTCAAAAAGTCTTTCAAGCCGCTAAAATAATCGTACTTACTACGACTATCTTCACTTTTTCGCATTTGAGCAATTTAGCTATTTTGGCGACTAGTCGCAATTGCTCCGATTTTGGGTAAATCAGCGTGATAACAAAATCATACCAAGTTTATCCAAGATGTGAAGCCATGAGCTACGCGATCGCGCGATTAAAAAAATTAAAGCGGGGTAACATATCAGGGAGTGCATCTCACACTGCACGAGAAAGAGAAACGCCAAACGCAGATCCCACTCAAAAAAATATTCGGTTCATCGGTAGCCTCGACCCAGAGGAACGACTAGAGGATTTAGTCTTAGCTAAGATAGGGGACTCGGAGCAGAAGCGGAAGATTCGCACTGATGCGGTGTACTGCGTGGAGTTACTGTTGAGTGCATCGCCCAGTTATTTCCGTCCCGACTGCCCCACCCAAGCCGGTTACTATGAACCACAAAAGTTGGATAACTGGGTAGAAGCGACTCACCAGTGGTTAGCGGATGGATATGGATCTCGCATTGTCCGCGCCGAGTTACACCTGGACGAAGCCACCCCCCATATTCACGCTTATTTTGTCCCCCTTGATGATGACGGGCAGCTACGGTGCAATCATTTCTTTGACGGGCGGCAGAAAATCCAACAATTTCAAGATTCTTACTACGACATGATGCGGTTAATTGGGTTGGAGCGCGGTATTAAGGGAAGCAGAGCAAAGCACCAAGACATCAAGGATTTTTACCGCATTGTGGAGGAGGGGCGCGATTTAGAAGTTAATGAGCTAAGTGCAGAACATCTTTTAGCCAAAGCTGCCGACCGAGACAGGGCGAATCAGCGTAAGCAAGAGATGGAAGCTACAGCCAAAGCTCTCTCACTTGAGAATGACCAATTACGGCGGCGGATAGAGCAATTAGAACAAGATAATCAATCAATAAGAAAACTTACCGAATGGTCAACTGATTTAGCTTTAGATGATGTTGCTATTGAGTTGGGGCTGTGGCGTAAAGGGAATGAATGGGTAGGAGGAAACCACATCATTAATATAGATGGCTCTAAATTTAGCGACCTTGCTCCCGGTTCTCATTTTGAAGGTAATGATGCAATTGGTTTGGTGAAACACGTTAATCAATGCAACCAAACAACTGCGATCGCATGGCTGGGGGAAAGATTTGGTGAAGTCGGCGCAAAACGTGCAGCGATCGCTCATGCTCAAAAAGTTACGGCTCTTATTATCCAAACTCAACCAGCACCCCAATTCACCCCACCCATTGAGGATAAAGCTAACTGGTCAGGCGTTGAACATTACCTAACCCAGAAACGAGGCATACCTTCTGATTGCATACAAATGTTACATAATCAGGGGCTAGTTTATGCCGACTCAAAAGCAAATGTTGTGTTTGTGATGCGGGACTTGGAAGGGAATACCAAAGGGGCTTTTTTAGAAGGTACAACCAATAAATTCTCTGGTTATGAATTAGGTACAGTTCGCCGTAATAGCTGGTTTTACTTTACTTTAGGGAAAAAGCTTAGTGATAAAGCTAGCACTGCTGTACTGTCTTTTTCTCCCATTGATGCCATTTCAGTAGCCATGCTGGAATATCAGGTCAAAGGAATACCAGAAAACAGAACAGTTTACATGGCAGTAGATGACACTTCAAGTTTACCTGTTGAAAGATTACGTAATGTTGCTCATGTACAGGTAGCTTTTAGTCAATCAACAGTGGCACGGGCTGTTAAAGAGCTACTGCCACACTCGACTCAACTCAAGTGCGAAAGTCGGGATTGGAATACGCAGTTAATCAATTTCTCCCATCAATTGCAACAACGTTATTCACAACAAAACCACGAGGAATTAGAGCTATAGTTGCAAAAAAGTCAAGCTACTCTAGTACCGATTTTTTCAGTACTAAAGTAGCTAGTAAAGAGTTTTAGCTATCAATAATATTGGGGTGAAAATTAGCTAAAATCCTGATGAATAATGAGTTAACAAAGCAAATATTTGGATTAATTAAGCTTAACAATAAGCTGATTGCTGTCGAGTCTCCATTGCAAGAGAGGGTCAGGCTGCTTATTAATCTAGCCAGTGAATGCCAGCGCCTGGACATTAACTGTTACCTGTGGACGCTGGAGGATGATGCGCTACAGCAGTTATCTACTAATGAGGAGGGATTAAGTTTAAAAACTGTTAACCAGTATCAGGCGAGCGCCAAAAGCAGACGCGAACATTACTTTGAAATTCTGCGGTTTTGGAAAACCACCGATTTAGAAGGAATCTTGATACTAGAAGGTATATTCCCTTGGCTGGGGTCAGCTACCACTGACCCCGATTTCTTTCTGACGGCGGAGTGGATTAAGTCTGCCCTCATTAATCTGAAGCTGTACAATTGCAATGCTAACAAAACAGCGATTTTGCTAGGCTCAAACGCTAGTCTCTCATCTGACATTGCCCCCGAAGTTCCGACAGTCATTCAACAACTGCCAGCTACCCTGGAAATAAACAGTTATTTATCCCAAGTATTACCGGATTACAGTCATAGCGATATTCATGCGACGGCGAACGCCTCAATAGGGATGTACTTGGCAGACATTGGCTATGGAATCAGACAGGCGATTGCAAATCATGAAATTACACCGGATGAGTTAGTGTCTCAACTGTCCGCTTACAAAATCGAACTGTTTAAGCGAATTTATAGTATTCAATTCCTTCAGCCCCCAGCTACCCCTATCGGTGGTTTAGAACTGATGCAGTCGGCATTTAAAACCTACAAGCGGTTATTAACAACACTGGCAAAAGCGTACAATCTTCGTTTACCCAAGGGGATTTTACTAATCGGCCCACCGGGAACAGGAAAATCTTACTCGGCTAAAGCAAGTTCTGCACAATTGGGGCTACCTCTGATTATCTTGGAGTGGGGTAGTTTCCGCAGTTACGGTAATTTGGCTGAGTACAAGCTAAAAAGCTTACTCGCACTGGTAGACCGAATCAATCGTGTAATTTTATACTTAGATGACTTTGATAAGGGATTCGCTGGGGATGATGATTTATCCAAACGCCTAGCTGGTATGCTTTTGACCTGGATGCAAGAACGTACTAGTGAGGTTTTAATTATCGCTTCGGCTAACAATATTCAATGGCTACCACCAGAGCTAACCAGAAGTGGACGCTTTGACGAGATTTTCAAGGTGGATCTCCCAAATTACGGCGAACGGCACGAAATATTCAAGATTCACTTAGCCCGTTTCGATCCTCGTTTCCGCGATCGGGGCGATGGGTACAGCGAAGAAGAATGGAAAAGGTTACTCAAAGCCACGCAGCGATGTGTCGGTGCGGAGATTCAAGCCATTGTTGAACGTGCCGCCGTCTCTAGTTTCTGTCAAATGTTTGGCGACGATGTTTCTCCCCTTCAAGAACTACCACCACTAGGAATTACATTGTCGGCATTGCTGGCTGCAAGGCAGAGTATGAATCCTCTGGCAATCCGCGAAGCTGACCGAGTTGAAAGTATGCGTAACATTGCGGCTTTGCATGGCCTTCCATCTAGTCCAATTGATTCATCTATATATAGTCTCGGCAATGTTGATATTTTTGGTGAAACATGAAAACTTTAAAAATTAATTCTGAAAAGGATTTATACGTTGCTGCTTTCAAGTTACTGAACATACTAGGCCCTGTCGCTGGAGTATCAATTATCATCGGCACTGTGGCGCTTGGTTACGTCCAAACTCGTCCCCAGGATTTACCAGTTACGCACATTCTCACCAAAGGCGGTCGCACATTTAACTTGGAAGCCGCTTCTACACCAGAGCAATTAGAGAAAGGGCTGAAATTTCGAGCATCCTTAAACGGCGATGGCGGAATGTTATTCAATTTGGGAGGAGAAATTTATAATGTGCCTTTCTGGATGTACAAGGTAAATTTTCCATTAGACATCTTTTATCTTAAGGACAATGTGGTGACAACTGCGGTTTACAATGCCCAACCGTGTTACAAAAACCCTTGCTCTATCTACAAAGGGAAAGTTGCCAATCAAGTGCTAGAGCTAGCAACAGGCGCTGCCAATATCAAGGTTGGCGATAGGCTTAACATCCAACCCTCATCAGTTTTGCCTAAGAATAATATCAGTGTTGACAGAGGCAGTTCTTTGAGAACCAAAAATAATCGCTAGTAATTGTATAACGTATTTTTTTAAAATCAAGAAACCATAGTACTGAAAAAAACAGTACCTAAATAGCTTCGTGTGTTGAATCAAATATGGCAATCTATTTATGGGAAGAGTATGGACATATTGGGAATTTGATCACCCTTTGGGTAGTACGGTGCGAGTAATATCAACCCCATTAGGGCTAGAGATATTTGCTGAAGATGTATTTCAGATTATTGCACCAGAATTAAATAATGAAAAAATAGTGCCTCTGCATATCCAAAGTCGAGAACGTCATGTGATTATTGGGGAGCAAATAACAATAGTAAAAACTTTAAATTCGGGAGCTATTTATAATTTAAAATGCATGGTTAAAAAACAAATGATTAATAATTTTACGCAATGGATAAGGAGTAATGTCTTACCGATATTTCAAAAAGATGTTTTTTAGAAAATTGAGAACAAATCTGAATTATGAGGAAAAGAAAAATGACACAAACTATCAATAACAATCAAAATGGAAATATTAATAGCAAAGCTGATATCTCGGCAATTGAAGCAGCAGAAGAAATAAAGCTAAATGATTTAGCACCAGAGCAGCAGTTAGAGTTAGAGAAACTAAAGTTAGACCTGGATATGGCCTCAGATGCAGATAAAGAGGCAGATGAAGTAACTAAAACTCCCCCAAGAAGATTAGTAATAGTAGACGGGGGGAAAGGTGGAGTTGGTAAATCGATGTGGACGAGAGGGTTTTTACAAACTTGTATAGATGAGAAAAGGAGAATTGTGGCAGTAGATGCAGATAATTCTAATCCAGATTTGTTGAGATATTATGGTGAGAATGGTGAGCATTGTCAAATACAGCAGTTAAATATTTTTAAAGATGGAAGTATAGATAGATTTTTTGATCAGATAAAGAGAATGATGGAGCCAGAGCCAGATACATATAATCAACTGCCACCACCAGAATCGCTGTTTTTATTAGAATTGCCACCGCAATCAAGACAAATATTTAAAAGATTTATAGAACAAGAGTTCTTGGAAACAGCCGCCAATGATTATGACATTAGAGTAACAATGGTCGTGGTAATTAGTCGAGTATCAGATTCGGTAAAGCAATTAATAGATTTATACAGCTTTTGCGGAAATAAAGTAGATTACATAGTCGTTAGAAATTTATTTTATGGTGAGGAGTCAGAATTTTCTAGATATAGCAACTCATCAATAGTTCAAGAGATAAAGCAAGAGCTATTAAAAGCAGGAATCCCTTTATTTGATATTACAATGCCGAATTTGCTTGAATATGCCTATGATTATTTAGATGAAAAGTCACTAAGTTTTTCTGAAGGAATAAAGCAAAAAGAACTACCAGGAGTGAAAATGCGGGTGAAGAGTTGGCTAAAAACTTTTAAACAGCAAATTTGTCCAGTTAAGCATCTCTTAGGGCTGGAGAGTATAAATGTTGAAATCTTCTAAAAGAATGGTAATGACTGTAGGTGACTCTCGTGTAGGCAAGTCTACAGTTATGAAACTGTTGCTGGAAATTTATCAAATTCAAGGTAAAAGATTGAAAGTTTATGACCATGATAATCGTGATAGACTTTTGGCTTACAAAGATTTAGTGTGTATTGAAAAGATAGATTTTTTCAATAAACAAACGGACAGGATGTTTATTGATCTGGTAGCTGCTGATATAGATATCATTTTAGTGGATATGCCGGGGCAGCACATAGACAAAATTTGTCAGTATATTGTTGAGTCTGAACTATTAGAAGCTTTAGCTGAATATGGATGGAAGCTAACGTTCCTGCAACCGATATCACATAGAACGGACTGCATAGACTACTTAACTCAAATCATCCAAACTGCTACTAACAATGCCAACTATGTGATAGTGAAGAATTATCATTTTGCGCCAGAGTTTAGGGAATATGACGAAAAAATGCAGAAAACTCTGTTAACAATAGGAGGAACAGAAATAAATTTGATGGCTTTACATCGAAATCACTATCAAGCGATGGAGAAAGCTGTCAAGCCATATTCACAAGTTTGCCAGGATATATCGATAATTTTATTTTGGAGAAGCTTCATTTTTCAGTGGATTAAAAATTTCCGCAATTCAGTGATAAATAACAAATTGGCTATTAAATATTTAGGACTTGATTGATGACATCACAAGATATATTACAAGGTTATTCTCCATCAGAACAAAGGCGCATAGTTGAAGGGGCGTACCAATTAGGAATCACACCAGATGACCCAACATTTAGGATGATGGCAACGCTGGGTCGATATGAAGAAACGATGATAGACCTCCAGGCAAGAATGGAGGCAATGATAGAAGCATGGGCAGCATTAATAGACCAAAAACTGGAGAAGACAAGTAAATCCGCCGAGTCAATGCATTATACAGTTGTCTCTAGTGCCGTGCGTGATGAGATGAAAAAAAATAAGCCCATCAGCACAGGCATGAAAGTGCAGTCCGGCTGGGGATTGGGAACAGTATCTCTAGTGTGTGGATTAGTAGCGGCTGGCAGTACCTTGTTGGGTTCGCTGACAACGTGGAATCTGGTGCAGAATGTAGGAACGAATCAGTCAGTAGTAGTCTCACGTAACGAGATAAAGATTCTCCAATGGGCAAAATCCCAGGAGGGTAAACAGATGTACCAAATTATCTTAAAAAATCAAGCAGCAATTGAAGCTTGTCAAACACAGCAGAGTAAAACCCAAGGCTATTGTTTAATTCAAGTAGGTAAGTAGCTAACCTACCTGAAGGTAATCTTGTTCGATGTACCCAAGTTTACTAGCTTCAATCAAAGCATTGACGCGATCGCTGACATCCAACTTCGCAAAAATCTTGTTAATATGCCCTTTTACAGTACTTTCAGTAATGAATAACTGCTCGGCAATCAGCTTATTAGAAAAACCAGCTGCCATCAAAGAAACAATTTGGATTTCAGTATTAGTGAGATTATCTTGATAAGTCTTACCCTTGATTTTCTGTTGGTAACAAAAATTACGTCGGCTAATATCAGGGTCAAAAAAAGACTTGCTATCGTAGAATGTGGTTTTAATGGCTTCTAAAATCAGAGGAACATTATTCTTTTTGAGAATGTAAGAATCAGCGCCGACATTTAAAGCTGATTGAACAGTGCCTTGAGAAGAATGAGAAGAAAGAACAACAATTTTAGTCTTGCTATTGAGTTTGACCTCTTTAATCACTTCTAGCCCAGATATGTCCGGTAAACCAATATCCACCAAAATCACATCGGGATTTAATTCCTTAACTAAATTAATACCTTCAATACCAGTACGCGCAACGCCGACCATTTCCATATCTGGTTGTTGATTGATAGCAGTAGTGATCCCCAACCTAATGAGTTCTTCATCCTCAATGAGCGTTAATCGAATCATAGATCACTTCGATTATAAGATGACTCAATATTTATAACATAGTTATTGGTGTTAAGCCTTTTACTTTTTGTATCTGTCATATAAAATATAAGTAATCAAAAATCTTTCCAGATAAATGAAAGAAACTTTAGTACTAAAGTTTGATTGGATAATTTTTTTTTATAACTAAAACAAAAGTATTCTCAAATCTTGTAGACATAATTAGCACTTATTCATAAAAGTAGCCAAAATACCATCTGTCGTTGGAAACATAGTTATGCAACAGGAAGTTTTAAGCATATTAGGTTTGTTACACGATGTTTCAAACAACTATCAAGGAGCATCGTTAGTTTTGAATCAAATAATTGATGGTGCTTATGGACAGTCTTTAGAAGAGATCAAACCGTTGCTGATCGCTTTACAACAAACGAATGAGCGAGGGGTGAGTTTGATTCAATCTGAAAAAAATGCTTTTTTTGAACTAAATCCAGCGACAATGGAGCAGTTTGATATGTTAAGTTTTTTACAAACAACTTATTCTCGATTCAAACCAATAGCGCAGTATCATTCCTTGAATCTCCACTATGAAACACAACTAACATACAAGCATGGAACGCAAGTACGGGGTGATAGCATAAGTATTGACCGAATGCTGTGTAATCTGGTGACAAATGCTATTAAGTACACTCTTACCGGAGATATCTTTTTAAGGCTGCTCAATCAAGAAGATGATTTAATTATTGAGATTGAAGATACCGGCTGTGGGATTGCCGCAGAACAAATTTCCAATATATTTATCCCATTATGGCGAGCGCCAAATAGCAATTTATTACATCAATCAGGGATGGGACTAGGACTGTACATCGCCTTATGTGTGGCTCATACTCATGGTTTGAGGATAAGCGTAAACTCGGTAGTTAGACAAGGAACCAAATTCACCATAATATTTCCTTACAAAGATAACGGGGTTTATGGGGTTGATGGTAGGATGTTGCCATTCGTCACCAAAACAAGTCGGAAGTCGGAGTTCGGAAGTCGGAAGTTTTGAGTTTAAAAAGGTTTGAAGCTCCTAATTTTAATCATGGAGAAAGATCAGAATTATGGTGAGACAAGAAGAAGTATGAAGTGTGAGATCGAAAGTCGGAAGTTTTGAGTTTAATTTCTGACTTCCGACTTCTGACTTCCGACTTCTAAAAGAGGTTACAAGATGCGTTACCTATATGATGTGAAACTTTGGGACAGGATTGAAACAGGAGTGGAATTTCTAATTTTTGTGGCTTTGATGATAGCGGCAATCATCAAACTGGGGCACAACGATTTTCTACAAGCATTGTTTTACATAGTATTAGCTGTCATCATCTCGCCCTGGTCACAATTCGAGCGGGTGACTAAGCGATATGTTTTAGTAAGTGCGTACATTCTTGGGTTGTTTGTCGGATATTTTACTTAATCTAACTCTGGTCCGTCAGGAGAACGCTCGTTTTGCTGTTGCTGTGGCGGTGGCTGTTGTTGTTGCACTCTTATATCAAAGTTGATCAGCTTTTGTGTTTCTTGTGGTGAAAGGTGATTGTGTATGACCTTGTATTCTTCCTCTTCTTCTACTTTATAAGCACTAAAAGCCGATTGATTATCACTTTTGCGCCAAACAGTCAGACGCTGCATACCTTCTCTCATCAACAAATTTAATTGATAAGCCATACCTTCATAGACCCGACCGCCAATAGTATCTTGTCCCTTTGTAACGATAATATTCATTAGTGCAGGAATAAGAGACTTTTTAACAACCTCATCATTTTCACTCTCAACCGATTTTGACTGTTGGCTGTCAACAAAAGGCAGTTTGCGCCCTTTAGTTTCTAATATCTGCTGCAAGAATGTCTTTTTCTTTTCATTGATCAAATCTTCAACTCTTGTTGAATTATCTATATCAGGTGTTTCCTCGGATTTATTTAAACCAAATTTTTGAGCGTACTCTTGGTAGTATTTTTCCTTAAGGGATTGCCTGTAATCTTCAGTAGTTTGAGCATTTCGGGACAGGTCTAGAGTATTTCTTACCTCACCAATAAGATTTTCGCGCTGTGTGGGGTCTAGTGCGGGGGTTATTGACGGTGAGGGTGAGTATTTCTCCATCATCAGTGCCAGTCTGTACGCCATTTGGTTGTCAGAAAAGCCACTGTTGCAGTTGATGATAGTGATGGTTTCGGCTACTGAGCTAGATTGCATAGGTATTACCAAAGAAGAATTCAGGAGTCAGGAGCCAGAATTCAATTCTGAATTCTGAATCGATTTAGTAGATAGTGCCGGCGGCAAGCGAGTGCGTGTACCCCTACGGGGATCTTGCTACGCTTTTAGCGTCTCTTAGATAGCGTCTGAATCATGGTCTAAAGCCCCCGACAAACTCTTGGAGACTCTGCGCGAACAGACATGGAGTATTCTGACTCCTGACTCCTGAATTCTGACTCCTTTTCATAATTCTAATTCCTGTGAATTAGTAGTAGGTTGTGGTGGAGTGTGAGATTTTTGAGAATGTACTTCAACCTTGGGCGTATAGGTATTGTTAATAACCTGGCTACGAGTATTGAGCAAATCCTGAATCACATCACTCAAAGGAGGAAGTGAGATATTCGTTTGCCCAATGTTCTGCTGCTCGAATTGACTTTGAAGAAGAATTTTTTGGTAAAGTTCACGTTGCTCCCCAATAGTCAGCTTGCCAGTAGTGACAAGTTTTTCCCGTAAAGGGTTGTTGTACTGATTGGCAACACTAGACCAAGTTTTATTAGTTTCTAAATCGTGCCAATGAGAGGCGATGTCAGGATGGAGAGACACGGGTGTATCACGCTTTGGGTCAGAATCAAACTGTGGTTGTGCTTCTTTTTGAACGTGCGATCGCAAATCATTAACAATGTGGGCTAATGGTGGAAGCACAATATCAGTACGCCGAAAGTGATTGATTTCACTCCAGGCAAGATTTTGAATCTGCTGGTAGAGTTCACGCTGTTCACCAACAGTTAATTTTCCAGTTTGCTGAATTTTAGATTGAAATTCTAAATGTCCTTGCGCTACAGTCTCATGACTTGAACCATCTTTTTCTAACTGCTCCCAATATTGTTTTAAAACTGGATGTAGTGGTAGCACAGCGTTATCTAAGTTAGAAGAAAAATTGGGTCGTTTTGTTGGTTGTGATGGTGTTGTGCTATTAGGTGTAGTTGAGTGTGATACAGCGTTCTGTTGTTTTGGAGAATTAGAGCTTACTCCTTGTGGGTTTGATTGTGTCTTGCGATCTGGTGCGTTGGGCGTAGATTGAGTAGATTGGTGTGACTGATCATCGTTTAAATTACGGTTAATTTCGGGGTGAACGGGCAAGTCGATGTCACGGGTGTCTGTCGGGTTGCCAAATAATGCTTTGTAATTAATATGCAGTTTTTGAGCCAACAGTCTTAACTTCTCCAAATCAGCTTCAGTGATAGCCATCGCTTGGACTTGATGAGTCATACCAGTGTCAGTTTTCTCAAACTGAAAGCGAACAGCTTCCCGATTTGTACCATTGTGTTCAGTTTTGAGTAATTGCAGAGTAGATGTATTGTCACTAGTTTGCCGAAAAATAATCCGGTAATTGCCCAAGGTTAAGTCGTCTTTCTCGAAGCTAGTAATACTTTGTGTGAGTATTTTTAATACCTCGTTTTCTTTGAAACTTTCTAAAATATTGTGTGTGCCTTTAGGAGAGACTGAACCAACGACAGAAGCTATTTTGCGAGGGTCTTCATCAACAGAGGGCAATTCTTTACCAGCTTTCAGGTAGTCAGCCACTAACAAAAACTCCTGCCTTTCAATAGGCAGAATGTTAATTTGTTTTTCTCCCCAAATTTTTGGCTCAGACTCTATTTCTGTGTAAGAAAGTTTAATCTTGCCTACGTGTCCCCATTTATCAGCTTGAAAAGTCATTAACTCTATATCATCATGACGACGATAGATACTGTATTTATCAGCACCATGATTCTTGATTACAAAAGCATCAGCATGGTAGATTTTGCCACTAGTCTGCTGTTGTTCATCTTTAGCCTCAACACCATACTTTTTTAACAAAGTATAAGCAGCAAAAGCTATTTGTTTATTCTCGCTAGCTTCTAGGCGCTTTCTAAAAAAATTAGGCTCATAAACTGTAACATTTTCTTTTTTAGCCCAAGAAGAACTAGTTACAGGAGTTTCAGTTGGTTGGGCTAGCTCCGGGGCAACATCTATATGGATAATGTCTGAATCAATAACTTTTATATCTATAATCTGTGAACCAGGGTCAATAGGTGATTTAGCACGACTTTTTTTAAATACACCAATGTTTGCTTCTAATTCGGGATCATCTATCATAGTAGAGTCTCCTTTTTGTTGATCAATTTTTTTGACTGTGCCATCCTTGAGCTTGATAGTAAAACGTAAATTATCAAGTTGATTTTGATGCCACTCCTCTAGAGATATAGCCCCGGCAGATAACTTTTCAAAAGCTTCTTTTCCTTGTGAAACTATAAAATCATCTACACCTTTATCCGGCCCTGGCAGCGTTACTACTTTCACGACAGCACCAAATTCTTGTAATAAGCTTCCTGTTTTCCAAATATCTCTTTGGATATTGAGCTTAGTTTCAGGCTTCGTTTCATAATCAAAGCAGATTTTGAAAACTCTACCAGAAGTTGCGAAAACAGCTAACTCATCAGCCAGATAGGAATCACCAATTTTCTTGCCCCACTCGTTTTTCGGTGAGCGATAGCCGGAGGAAATTCCCGGTAGCCCGATGGCTGCGTGACCTTGGCTTAACAGACTAGCCGCCTTCTTCGCCCCCTCTGTAATGACGAGTGGAATATTGTGTTTATACACACAATACCAAAAACCACTCAAGCGATCGCTATCGCTGGGGTTTACTCCAGCTTTTGAGTAAATATTTTGGGCAATCATGCCTGGGACATCTAGCAAGAAAATACTCAAATCAACTGATGGTGGATGCTCATATTTAATGAACTTGCCTTCAACCGCAACAGTGAACCCATCTTTTTTCACGGTTTTGGGTCTGGGGCGGTTTGGCTTATAACATCCCCATTCTTTAATTTGAGGTTGCTCACCAGGGGTAAGATTAGCAAATGTGCGCGGGTCTACCCCTGAATTACACCACCAGCCACCTGCATCTAGGTGAGAATAGAGTTCTAAAAGCCTAATAGAGAGGCTACCTGTATTTGTACGTGAGAGTTTGTCGCTGATCATCAGCCGTTCCCAAGCTTCATGTTCGCCACCGACATAGCTAAAATGAAGACTAGAGAAGTTGAGATGTGCAATTTCTGGTGCGATCGCGCTGCCTACTACGAGTTCGTGCCAATGTTGCGGATCAATATGTTCTGGGTGAGGCGGGATATCTTGAGTATTTTGTCGCTCAAGTTTTTTACTACTTATGCCATTGTTGGCGCTTTCAACTGTAAAAAAAACATTTCTATGGATGGAAGCATTTAAACCTAGATTATCTTGGTCTTGAATAGGTAGATATTCCTGGGTGTTTTGCCACATCTGTATAGTTAAAAACTCAACAGATGTGGCAGAAGGCGGAAGAATTAAGGGGGAATTGGGGTTAGGTAAAACTGGAGGTAAATCAGGCTCAGGAGGAAAATTCGACGGTGTTATATCATTACTGCCGGGAAGAAGTTTAGGCAATAAATATGCCATTATCTCTTCTACTTGTTCTATTTCCTCATCTGTTACACCTTCAAAGTTACAGGAAGACCATTTCCAGCCACCATCCTCATCAGGAGTAAGAAAATAAGTTTCTTCCCCTATTTCAATTCGACATTTTAAATCAATAGCTGATTCTATTGATTTGTAAATAAACTCTCCTAAAGGATAAATAAAAGCTCTAATAAAATGCTGACTAGCTCTAGCGTAGGCAGAAGTAAGTTGCAAATGTCGTTCATCAAACATATTTTTGTTAGTTATTTATATACTGTGCATTGTGATGTACTCTTACTTATGGACAACAGTTGCAGCGTTTATGTAAATATTTATTATTAGCAGGGTTTTCTAATATCTGAGAACAAGATTGACGTAAAACCTCATATTGTTGCCAGTTAGCCCCCAAGTATTTGATATCAATGAGCTTACCTTGGGGAGTAACCCGATTAAAAATAATATGAATGTAAACGTTACTTGGATTAATATCAAAAAAACAAATGTATTGCAAATCATACCAGCCAATACCATGAATATATTGATTAACAATTTGAATACATAATTGTTGACTTAGGTGAATATAAATATTTTTCAAACTGATGACAATATAGATTCCCAAACTCTTAAGTCTTGGTCTAGTCCCAGACAAGGTATTAAAATTCTCAATGATTTGAGTTGGAGGAATATTAATGTCAATGAAACTACCATTAGCGAGAATATACTGTTGAGATAAAGTTTTAATTAAGTCAAAATTATCAATCTTCAATTCTTCAATAGTCATTTTCATAATATTAAAACCCGATATCAGAAGGAACTTGGTCTTGATTAACCATGCTGCCAACGTTTTTTGATGTCAGACCGGGATTATTAGAAACAGCTTGAGGATTTTGGGGAATGGGAAAGCGTAACTCAACTTGCTTAACTCGCAAAGCTAAATCTTGCTCAGAGGGAAATTTCTGCGTACTTCTCCTAGCTAGTAAACTAACAATTCTCGCCCATTTTAGTTGATTGTATTTCTCAATATTTTTGAGAGTCTGAGAAATTTTAATAGTTTTCAACAGTGGAACTGAACCTTCCTTTTTATTAGCATAAGTAGGGTTAATGAAAACGCATTTACCAGCAATTAACTTCAGAAATTGAGCCGGTTCAAAAAGCTTTCTCGTTTTCTCTTGGTCGCTGATGCTCGTGCTATTATTTTTACTACCAGTAGAACGGCTTTTTTGCTTGTACTTAATCTCTTCATCACCTAAGAAGTTGGAGAATAATTGCGCTGACTCGTTCTCACCAGGATTAAAGATGAATTTAGTGCTGCAAGCGCCAAGGATAGCTTTAGCAATATCCTTACCGTAATTTTTCTCAAGCTGCCCCATATTTTGGAAGCCGATAATACCGCAGAAGCCCTCAGAGCGAGATTCGTTGAGCCATCTATACAGGTCAGGTAAATAAATCGAGGGTAATTCATCCAGTGCAACGATCAGTGGATCTTTCCGTTTAGAAGCAATATTTCGGGCGATGGTCATGTGTAAAATGCTGGTCATGAGAGGCCCTACTGCATCGCGGCGTTCTCTGTCCAACCCAAAGATAATCATCTGCTTACCTTTAATTTCCAAAGGTAAAGTTGTCTTACCGATGAAACAGCCCAAGGTGTTTTTCGCCATAAAGCGAGTAAACATAATACTGGCAGTTGCAACAATCCCGGCAACGGTTTTTTCACTAGCTGCGGAACTGAACAGTTGCCCAAAGGCAATTTTTACCCAAGGATTGAGAGAAGCAGCCATCAGGCGCTTGACCATTTGCTCACTAGAGAGTATCGCAGCACAAGTCATGACATCGGCGTAATCGCCAAATTCTTTAGCTAACATCAGAATTGCCTGAGTCAGCTGATCCCCCGAAGGGCCAAAGAACCCATCTTCAGTTGAATTGCCCAGAAGCCGGAAATTCTTATTGATGACGGTTGAAATTTGTCGGGACGATTCGGCATCACTACTATCCCGGAGAAAATCTAAAGGATT
The DNA here is from genome assembly GCF_002245985.1 of Nostoc sp. 'Peltigera membranacea cyanobiont' 232. NCBI lineage: Bacteria > Bacillati > Cyanobacteriota > Cyanophyceae > Nostocales > Nostocaceae > Nostoc > Nostoc sp. 'Peltigera membranacea cyanobiont' 232. The sequence goes on along the minus strand of NZ_NOLK01000039.1, from coordinate 16,590 downwards.
GCAGACTTCAGATTCAGGGAATCCCGGTGCAAAAATGTGAACATCATAGCCCTTGTATTTGGCGTAGGCAGCAACTTTCGCTTGAGAAGGGTATTTAAAGTCATAAACTATACATGGAAATTCCTGATCGATAGCCGAGTAAATCATCGGGTTGATCGCGCTGAATGTTTTACCACTACCGGGAGCGCCGATGACTGCCGTACCCCGTTGCACATCAGGAATATAAAAAGTAGTGCCACCACCTTTTCTTTGATGCTTACCAATGTAAAGTGCCGCACTCTCACATTGGGGATTGGCAATTTGCAAGATGGCTTTTTTCTGAGCAGTAGCAGTTTCTTTAGCTCCACCCCAATAAGAGGTAGCAATTTTCTTCTTGTTACCATCGCCAAAAAATACCCTCATCAAAATATAAGCACCAAGTAAAGACAAAACTGTTAGTCCATTGGGGGTGAAAAGAGAGTGAGTATACTTGCCAATTGCGTCATTATGATTTTGTAATTGCTCAAATCGAAATCCTTGAGGATTAGCGTTATTTATTTTGAAAGATTTGCTCATTTTAAGGTAGAGAATTGGGTTGACCAAGCCCCGAAGGGGCAGGGTGTAGGGTGTGGGGTGTGGGGTATAGGGGAAGAATTAGCCTCAATAACCAGTGGGTCACTTGCCCCCACCAATACCGTCTTCCCTACACCCAACACCCTACCCCCAACACCCTATTCTGGTTGACCAAGAACGATAGGGTCTTTCTCTTGGTACTCAATAAAAGGTACAGGCCCAATGAAGTAGGGGCTGCAAGTGCGACCAATGAAGGGTATAGTTTTACAGATGCGGAAAAACATAGTAGTCTCCACCTTTCCACTGCCTTCATAAATATTCCAAACAACTTGCTTAAAGCTGGAGCCAAAGGGGTTTCGACCAGTAGGCTCTTTACCATCATTAAGAGCTTTTAAAATGCCAAATCCACCATTAACCTTTTGGAATTTCCCGGATATCCACTGTGTTCCAGTAGTCTCACCAATGCCGGACATTTCTGTATGAGCGCAATTGTTTTGTAGACAGGGAACGTTAAAGCCATCTTGATAGCTACCAGATATAGAGCGGGTACGGTTAGCCTCAATATCTCCCAATGGCAGATCAACTTTGGCAACAAATGAAAGGTCAAGTGTTCCCAGTCCTGGTAGGTTATCCCATGTCAAAGTTGATAGTCCAGGTACTCCATTAATTTTGGAGTCTTGCCAATTCTCAAATCTATTAATAGATGTGTTTTGAATGTCGGAAATAGATGTTAGTGAGTAATTTTTTAAATTTATTACTCTTCCTAATGGAACGTCACGTAAACGAGAATTTTGGCTGGCGTTACCTATTGTGCCCCCAGTAATTCCAAATCTTCTCAAAAAATCGTTGACAGGTTTAACACTTGTGACATTTCTATTACCTAAGCCAGGGATCGCTTCGGTTAAAGATGGTAAAGTCTGCCATCTTGTTAATTGAAAATCATCTAATGTTAACCTACTTAAATTGATTCCTTGTACTGAAGCTATGGTTGAAAGATTTAAATTTTCTATTGCTAATTGAGGTGTTTGAAAATCTCCCAGTTCCATAAACTCGCTAATGCTTTGTCCTGCCGTCCAGGTTCTAGTTTCTGTACCTCTTGTGCCTGGGTAGGTAACACTGCCGCTAAGAGAAATAATCATGTCACTGAATTTGAAACGCGACCAATCAGGAGTAAACCCATTAGGAGAATTGATAACGGGTACTTGTGCTGAAGCCTTGGGCAGCAAAAAGCCTACAAAAGAGTTCAATAGCCCATATCTTATGAAACTATGAATCAATAAGCTACCTACTAAACCAAAAAAAATGAAGTAACGTAAGGCGTTTTTATTGGGTCGTAAAGATGATTTCATAAACCATTACCTTGCGTTAAATTATCAGAACTCTTACTCAAAGCAATTAATTTGTTAACTAACTCTTGAGAGATAGAAGCCTTATTAGCAGCAGTAGAAATGTCATCACCTGCTTGTAAATAACCGATTAACTTTTGCAAGCGCTGGTGTAGTTCATCTTGCTGAAGAATCCATCCACTTTTAATAGCGACAACAATACCGCCTCGAATTTGGTTAATTGTTTGCTGTGTTTTAACTAATGATTGCAATTGAGGTTTTGGGGTTGTTTGTTCTCGTGCCACATCAGCCTTGATCGCCACCTGACTATATTTAGGAGTGCCATTACTTGTTGCTAGTCGAAAACTGTAAGTCTTGCGTTCACCAGAGGATGATTGCGTAACTACTGTTAACAAAGTGGTAGATGTTTGCGGTATTCCGGGAATGTTTACTCTCAAGATCCGCCGCAGATGAATCAGCCCAGCACCGGGGCTAGAGCAATTCTGATCCAGTCCCTCTAAGCAACCATCTGTGTCAAGCAGAATTTGCGATGGGTCGTCTAACCAAACTTTTTTAATTGTCTCGCCAATTTCATAGAAAGAAATTGCTACACCGTGACCATTCCAGACGTTGATAGTTTGTAGTTTGGCCTGCGTCCCACTAGCCATTGATTGAAAGATGGTACGCACAACTGGGGCGGCAATTGTGGATATTGGAGTCAGCGCAATCGCCAACGCTAGAGTGCCGCTTGTAACTGTGTTAATTACGCTTTTCATGGCAACTCCAAAGAACGATTTACATTAAAAGTGACTTTGGTTCCCTGTGGAATAAACCAAGTATTAGGGCGAGAAGTAATTTCTTGAGTATTACGTTGATTACGTTGGCTGATGTTTTGGCTAACTTGACCAAAAAACCCTGACATTAACGCACCTGTGAGATTGCGCTGATTGCCACTACTACGTTTGCGAATCCTGCCTGTGAATTCATCAGAAATTTCTTCTTCACTATCCGGTTGGTTCATAATCTCCCCAACCTTCCCTAATGCAGACACAGCGCCACCAAACAAGTCACTACGGGCAATCTCGCCACCCCTGTCCTGAAATCTTCGAGCTATTAGGGGTCTACCACCAACTCCTGTCACGGAAATCGCACCCGCAGAAATAGGATATTCTGTATTATCTTTGATGATCGCTCTGACATAAGCGACAGCGTAACTGCCGCCATCAACCGAACCTAACTCGACTGCAAACATTGTTCCTTTTGGGATTGCCACTTGCCCATAGTTATCGCGTAAATCCTCTTGCAGTCTAGCAACAGACCTAGTGTTCTTAGAGGTTAGTGTTTCTGTCTGTGTCTGCCCTGAATTATTAACTGTGGCTTGAACTAAAGATGTAACAAGGACACCACTAGCAAAAGTGCCAACGGTAAGGTAGCGAGTTTGTTTACCTTGGAGAATTTGGCTTTCTTGAGGTAAATAATTGTTAGCTAAAGTAATCTTGTTAACTTTAGAAGTTGCTTGCCACCTGGGGCGGATCTTTTCAATCGACTCGCTTGAGTTTTGCGGCGTGGTTTGGTCAAAATTGTTTGTATCTGTTTGTTCATTCGGTTGATTTTGAATTGCTTGAGCTTGAGCAAGATATGGATCTAATGAAGATTGTTTACTGGTGCTAGTTTCGGTGTAGGCGATTTTGCCATAAGAACCAATGCTACGAAGTTTGTTCAATTGCTCAAGGGGATCTTGGGGCGTGAGTGTCCGTGCAGATATAGATGGTCTTGGAGAAAAACTCGTGCGTGTTGGTGGCGGAGTGTAGGTTCTAATCGGTTGTGGTGCAGTCTGAGTTACGCGACGTGGTTGTGTATTTTGAACAGTCCGTGGCGCTGGTTGTGGAGATAGTGGGCTAGATGGCACGACCTTTTGGTTTACTGAAACTGGTACTGGCGCTGGTTGGTCAAATTTATTTTTGTTAATGCGACCTAACTCATCTTCTTGATCCGATAGAGCGAGTTTTGCACGCGCATCACCGTCTCCCTCATCACTTTCTTGGGCTTGTTCAGTGGTCGGTATTTCCTGCGTTTTCAGACCAATCTTTGGTGCTGGTGCGGGATTGAAAACACCATTGAGCATCAAAAATATTGCTAAAAATCCAACTCCAAAAGGGACAGCAATTATTGCTAGTCTTGACCAAGGAGAAGTGACAATTGTGTGCTTAGTCGCTACTAATAAACTTTCCGGTTCTGGTGCTTTTTTACCATTAGTTTTATTAGCATCATCTAGATTCAGCAAATCCTCTAAAGTCGATACAGACCCATTTTTATTATTCTCTTTACTCATTTTCTTTTGCCCAAATTTAAATCGACAATTTCGGTAATTTCTAATCCGGCTCTCCGGGTGGCATAGATTTTCTTAGCTAATTCGCTAGTATTAGCTGGGATATACTCTGGATTAGAAATTGATGAAAGTGTAATGGTTTTATTAAAAGTAATCCCTTTGCCGGAATTATCACTACGTTCAAAAGTTACCAGCGTTCCAATAAAATCTATTTCCCATTTTCCATCTCTGAGTTGCCGTGGCTGTGAAATAAATCTAGGGATTAAAGATACTTGCGTATCACCATTGAATATGCCCGTGGGAGTAATTGAGGCTAATTTTTTCAGAAATGCGGCTCTAAATCCTCCATTTTCACTCAAAGCAAAGGCAGCATCATAAGCTTTACTTGTGACTCGGCTATTAGATTTATTATTAATCTTGCCTACTTCTACCCCAGTATCTTGTTTAGTAATAGGTTCGCCTTTTTCATTGAAAACTTGTACTATCCCATCCCAATTAAACATCTTAATGAAGGTATCAGAAATAAACTTTCTAATCACTTCATCAGAGCGTTGCCCTGGGTCTACTGCCCTAGCGGAAATCGTCTCACCTGATGATAATTGTACCAGGGCTAATTGCTTTTGATTTAGTATGCTGATTGCCCCATAATTGAGAAATTGTAATAAGAGGGAAAATCCCGCCATTGAAAACCCAACTAAAGAGATTATTCCTACTCTAGTTGTCACGTATTTGTTGTAACTAAGTAGTTGTAATGGTTCTCTGGATTGAGTTTTACTTTTTTGATTCAGCATAGGTTTTATTTAGCTAATTTTCCGACTAAACTACCACCTTTAGTAGCAACACCTTTAGCAACCTCAATGGCAATTGAACTATAAGTTTCAGCAGCTTTATTAATTTGAACTAAAACAGAAATGCCACCACCAGCCGCTAAACCTGTAGCTAAGAATGGCGCAATTATACCAATTGTAAATAGGAAGAACATTGGCTGATAAGATTTAGAATCAGCGACTAATTGCCCAGCGAAGCCAACAATGATATTGAAGCAGAGCTTGCCAAAACCTATACTGAAATATCCTACTAACCAACTGTAGATTGATTTAGCTCCGTAAGGGAGCAGAGAACCACCAACAGCTACAGGCCCCAGCAGTGCTGTTACGAGCATAGTCAGTTCAATTCCCCATTGATAAGCCCCATTCATCCCGACTAGAATGATAGTAATTACGTCTGTTATCGCCGACCCGACAAAGGCATTAATCGGAGACATAATTACATCTGTAACTGTAGCTTTTCCTTGAGCTACGTCCTTGTAAGAATCGATAGCGCCATCAATCGCATCGATAAACCAAGAAAATACCCCATTATTTTTATTAAATTTATCGGGATATGTCTTCGTTAAATCTTCCTTCGCTTTTGTTAAACAGTTTATCTGCTCTTGTTGACTTAAGGATGAATTTTTGCACTTACTAACAGCTAGTCCGATAGCGCTACGTGCAGCTTCAGTCCCTAATGCACTTTCGTATGCTTTCTTGAGATCAATTCCTGCCGCCGCCTTACTAAGAACTATATTGTTTACATTATTAATATAGTTCCTAATTCCTAATGTTGAATTACCTAAAATTTTTCCGTTATTAGATAGCAAAAGAATTACTATTAACGGCCAAATAAAATCTGTATAAGCTCTTTGTTCTTCCCCCGCCATCATTTTTTTTGTCCATTCAACGACAAAGAAAGTTAGTGTTGCTATAGCGAATAAAGCACCAACGTCACAAACTGCCCAGTATACGCCTCCATCAAGAGTATTAACCCACAATTCGTCAAATCCTTTCGCTACTGAAGCTGAATTTTCTTTTGCTAAATCAGCTAAATCGCCACCATCTAGTTTGGCTAATAAATAGTACATAGTTAATATCCTTTTTTGACCAATATTTATCAACCACTCGTACAGAATTAATGCAGCAATTCTGATCGGAGGCGGAGCAACTCCTGCTCCGCTCCTGAGTTCTGAATTCTTCTTCATAAACCTTTAGTCGTCAGCAGATGTCGCATTTAACCGTGCATTAAGTACGACTTCATGTACTAGAGACAATCTGCCATCTTCTTGGGAGTTCTCCTTTTGCCTTTGGGAATCAAGATGCTCCGCTACTTGCGTTAGCATCAAGTTAGAATAAGCATTGTCCTGTCGGGCTAATAAAGAATCAGTACGCTGCTGTGCCAACATTGACACAATTAAGCCGTTCTGAGCAGCCATCGCTTTGAGAACATTCTGAGAAGCGTCCATATTCTGCGCCTCATCAGCAATACCTTTTGCAAGTTTAGCGATTTGTGCAGTAGTATCAATTTTTTCTTGAGTTTGCTGCTGTCCTTTTTTTCCAATCACGCTGGCAATCGAGCCAAGCGTCAATTCACGCTCTAGCTTCTGTGCTTTTTCTTGGGCGACAGGATAAGAATAATCATCCTTGAGCGTATTTTTCAATTGTTCAGCCGAAGCAATTGGGTCAGGCGCACCCAATTGTCCAATAGAACTATCAATTGCCGCATTAGCATTTTCTTTGATGTCACCCCAAGCACTGTTAATCTCACCCTTGGCCCATGCTTGAATTTCCGAAACTTCTCCTTGAAGATCCGATCCGATAGAACTAAAAAAATCGTTGATGCTGATGCCATAGCTAGGTGCTGCTATCAATAAACTGCCAACTGTAGCAGAAAGTATTACCCCAATTGTCCGCTTTTTCATTTAAGCTACCTGTCTTGTATGTGATTTTGAAAGTAAATTCTTCGCTAACTCTGATAACTCTTCCCCCCGAATCATTCTGATATAATCCTCACTAAATTTGACTAACCCAAGCAGAGGATTATCTTGATAGTATTTGAGAAATAAAGTGCGTAATTCTTGCTCGTTTGGATTATTAGCAACTGAGGCTAATAAACAGTAGGCAGGATAATAGCGACAGAAAGTTAGCTTGCCGTTATCATCAAGCAACCACTGAGAGTAAATCCCCGACTTTTTTGGATAAAAAGCTTCTGTACTATTGACCCTGATGATTTCAATAGGATATTTAAAGCGAACAATAAACGGGTCAACAGCTGATGATTGAATCCTGCCTACTAAACGTGTGGTGATATTGGCAAATATCTTTTGTGCAGATGCGCTCTGATATATAGTCTCTGGTTCTTGGGCAGAGATGATGACGCGGATACCAGACTTCGCACCATTGGCACACAATCGCCCAATTAACGAAGCTATCGCATCAAATTGGAATAAGATTGGCGCTTCATCAAGGAAGAAGATCGAAGCTTTTGATGATAATGCACGACGTAATGCCGCAGAGTATGCACTAAGAGCGAGTATGGCAGCATCAGCTTCACTCGATAAATTACGTAAAGCGAATACTAACAATTTGGCATTAGTTCTAAAACTGGATGGGCGTGAGATTGATTGTCCTACCCTGGTACTCAACCAATAATTTATTCTCAGCCTGATTTGCTCTAAGGCTTCGGAAATCTCTTGACTCTTACTAGCAATAGAATCTAATTGTATGAAAGCTGGAGAACAAAAATTATAAAAATCTTTGAGTGTCGGAGTCTCGTTCCAATATTGAGTCCCAAATCCATTTTGTATTGCTGACTTGTAGCGTGATTTAATTTCATCATCATTAAAAAATGTTTTTAAAGCTAAAGCAATGATTGACTCAATATTGGTGGTAATCGTTGGACTGACACCAATCATGCTCGTCCCCATCACCATTGTCATCAGCACTGATTTGAGAAATTCCTTAAAATCGTTCAATCGCTCATTTCTCAGTTCTGCATCCAGAGAGCGCAAATCAGGAAGTTCAAAAAGATTGTTTGATTCTTTGGAGATGTCAAAGTATGCCCCATTTTCACCCAGCAGATTGGTGTAGTCGGTGAAAGTGGATGTACCATCTGGTTTGGGATAGTCTAGTGCCACTACCGGAATATCTTGTGCAAGCGCCGGCGTAAGAATACCTGCCACCAGCACTGATTTACCTGAACGAGTTGCGCCGAAGACTGCCAAATTCTTATGATTCTGGTACAAGTCTAGATGTACTGGTGTGCCGCCTTCTTCTGCGATTAGCTCAAAGCCAGTGCGATCGCCTGTGGCAGTCCTAATCAATGGCATCAGCCCTGGTGCTTCCGAACTAAAATATGGCAGTCGGCGGTTAAAAGGCTTGGTTAACAACGGCTCCCAAACAAATGGGCAACACTGCAACCATGTCTTCCAGGCGTATTCAATCTCCCGGTCAACTACCGCCGGACGCAAGAAATAGCTGGCAAGATATCGGCAAGCTTCGTCTAATTCCCGTGGGGTTGGGCGGTGGACGAGAAAAGCAACTGCGGTATGCACTACTACACTACCTTTATATATTGTCTTCTGCGCCTCTACCGCTTCTTCAATATTCATGCCTGACTTGACATCAATATTTCCTTTCTCTGTAGATAAAGAAGTGCTGGTAATTGATTGCTTGGTGATCCTTTGTAAGTTAGTTTTAGAGATAGTTTGATTTGCCTTTGTTACCTGACAAATAACCTCGGTATCAGAAATACTATCTCTAGAAATTAACTCCCACAGATATCGCAATTGAGCTTGCTCGTCATACCACCCCCCTGGCTTTTGGCTGAAGTTGAGCGCCCCAATATATTTATTTTGTAGTTTTACCCATTTTCTATCGAAAAATGGCACAGACTCCTCATTCTCTAACATCTGGTGGCGGATGTGAAAATCGCTCGTCTGAGTTTCTACTATTCCATCTATTGGGTCAATTTTTAATGGATTAGGGATTGCCGGAGGAGTAGAGTAATTAAGCTGTTGCCAAATTGTTGACCAAATTTCTTCAGCACTTAAAACACTAATCCCCAACTTCATCTTGTTGCCCAGGATAGCTGACCACTGTAAAAATCCATCGTTAAATGAATTTTGCAGAATATTTTCAATTCTAGTATTGTTATGGGCGTGAATTTCACCTGTAAAGCGAAACCAGCCCTTTTCTAATTTTCTAATCAGAGATTCTATAAAATCCTTAGACCGTTCATCGTCATCAATAACAGTGTAAGTACACCATAGTCTCAAAAACTTATTCTTCCTAGCTCCACTTTGGGTTAGTTTTTTAGTCCTTAATCTTTCACTACGTATTAACAATTTTAATTGGTCAATCTGACAATTACTCTCTAGCTTGGACAGTTCTTCTTGTCGGTGATAATCAGACGTAAAAGAACCTAAATGTATTGTTAAGTTTTCCCCTTCGGGAATTTCTTTTAGCCCCGCTTCTATCCCCTCAAAGATCGGCAGCATTTGCGATGATTCTAAATTCGGATGAATCCCTAAACAATCAAAGCAGAATTTAATTTGAATATTTTCACCTTTTTTAAGAATTAATGCGCCTACGCCCTGCCTACCTCCTAAGTTGAGGTCGCAAATCCCCGCTAAATGGATAATATCTTCAAAGGGAGTGAGCATTTTCACAACACTAATCTGCTCCTTTTCTAATGCGACTTTACCTAATTTATCTTTAACTTTCTTAGAAGAATTTGGCATAACTTTACCAATAACTGAAATTTAACTAGAACTTAGAACTTATTTTTCTGACGACTTCCGACTTCTGTTTTTGTTGTATTGATTGAAATCTCATATATCCCCTACTAATTCGAGGGACGCTGACGAATTTACCGAAAAAGTCTTTATTTGTAGAAATTGTCCACCATGTTGCCCATCCCCAAGCAATACTTAAGCTAGTACCTAACCAACTTGTTTTCAGTAGATAATTAAAGATAAATACATTGACTACTGCTATTAATGTCCAGGCAAATATTTGATCGGCAGGGAATGGCCCTAGTCTTGGTCTTTCTCCTAAAATCCGATTTACTGTCCGAAAATCATGTTTATTTGACATATTTACTGAATTTAATCAAGAGTTATCAGCTATTAATTCAAATACGTATTTATCAATAACTGATAACTTAAAAAGCTTTCTTACTAAACCTGAACAATCAAACCAGTAATTAAATCTCCAACAAAAACTGCCATAACTATGATTAATGGAGTTCTTGCTAGCGTCTGCCAGTCTTCATCATTCCGGGCAGATTGAATAATCCGAACTAGACTGATCCCAACATATAATAGGAATAAAGCTCTTAATACATTGAAAAAAAGCGCGATAACTGCTGCTGTTTGTCCATTGCCGGCATTACCAAAAGTGGTGGTCATCCAAGTTTGAGCATTATTGAAGAACTGAGCATTAGCTGGAGCCGCCGCAAAATCAATTAGGCAAATTACTGCTAACAGCGCAAATAACACTGCATAGAGATTAATTCCATACTTCCTTTGTAGTTTATCGAAGTTAGTAAATAATGCTTGTGACTGTTTCGGCAAGGCAATTACGACGGCAGACGCAATCATAAATCCACCCATCAATATATTGTGGACGGACATCTCTGCTATCATCAACACACCAGTCACACCCATCAGTGTGAGTGTGCCTTTTTTCGCCCTGTCATTCTTAGAATCAGGTAAAAGTGTTCCTGTTGCTGAAGCAGCAAAATCTGGGTATCCGTAGTCAGTACGCATCTGCTTTCGTTCTCCTGAACGATGTCTTGAGGGATAGGCACATTCTTAAATAAGTCAACCCCAAAATCCACGTACCCTGGTACGGAAAAAAACAGAACTGTAGTACTGTATAAACATTTCTAACAGCAATAATCTACGTAGATAAAAATCTCTTTCTTGTATTATCAGTCTTTGTGCTTGATCTACTCACATCCTTAATCATTAATTAGTATAAATCTTTGTGCAACATCTTCAGTAAGTGCTAAATATGGGGGATTGACTATTGACTATTTTTATGATGTAAAACGTCAAAATTAGCTTTAACAAACTTTGGGGGTTTAAGTTAAGAGCCTAATTAAAATCCTCGTTACAAAACTGTACTTCCGACTTCAGACTTCCGACTTCCGACTTGTTTAAGTATCCCTGCTCTCCATAAATTGAACTTTCCCTTCGATACCTCACCATGTTTTGCATCATCACTAAAAACTGTTAAAACTTGATTGCATGTATAGAACAAATATGTATAATACTTGCAGCTTGTACTTCAGCATTTGTTAGAAGTAGATATTTGGTCAAGCAAGGAAATTGGGAATTAATTTTCAGTCAGGAGTCAGAATTCAGGAGTCAGGAGCCAGAATGTTGCAGAAGAGTGAATTCTTTTCAATCAATAGAATAGTTATACGCTCATTGCTTTTAAATTCTGGCTTCTGACTTCTGGGTGCTGAATTCTTACAATTTTCATAATCATTTGTTGGAGTATTTATGAATAAAAGAAAAATATTTGCAGCACTTGTTTCAATAGGTGTAGGACTATACTTAGGAGCTTGCCAGTCTAATGCGGACAAGGTTGCTCAGGCAGAGAATGACTTAAAACCGGCTTATGCGGCGGCAAGTGATGATGAGCAAAGCCAAAAAGATAAGGAAGTACAGGAGCAAATAAGGCAATATGTAGAAGAGACACCTAACTTATATAGAATAACTTGGAAGGTATGCGGAGACGGGAACGCTCCGTACAAAAACGGAACAAGGTGCAACGAAACCAAAATCCCTCGAACTAAGGGGTATTTCCAGCCTGTCTATGTGTGGGGAGCGAATGGAGTCCAATTTGTTAACAAACAGGACTTTGTAAGAAATTTTTGGACTACAGGATTATTCGTCAAATCAAGAGGGTGCTTAAATTTAGGGAAGCCGCGAGAAGAAGGCTTGTACAATGTGAAAAATTTCATGCTCAAGAAAACAGGCACTACTCCTACGCCAGAGAATGTAAAAGTTGAAGTTTTGTCAAAAGAAGAGAAGCAAAAGGTAGTGGAACAGGCTTTTAAGGATGCAGAAGTAGAAAATTATGCGCTGAAAAATTTCGGTGTCTCAGCAACCACAGGATTAATACCCACTGGGAAAACTTGCTTAACAGTAGACGAATGGAAGAAAACGCAATCGTAGTAAAAATCAGGCACTAGTTGTTAGAGAGATCACAATTCAACCTCCGCAATTACTTCCCATTCCAGCACCACCAGCCACAGATATCTAAATAGTCCAGCATAGTCCAGCGCAGCGATCGCTTCCCATTGCAGCACCACCAGCCAAATCGGTTTGGGGTCAGAGGGAACAGTGAAACCCAAAATTTTTGATGTGAGCAGCGCAGTCAATAGCGATCGCCGTTTCTAAGTTAATTCAGCCAGTAAATAGTTTTGCTCACGCACATCAGTTATTTAGCAAAATTTTGTAGTTTTTTATACTTAAGTTTTGCAGTCATTGATTACTTCATGCTTATACTAAGGGATGGCGTAACCGCAAGAGCGTAGCTGATCGCTCTATGAAAATCGCAATTTGCCGACCATTGGTCGGCAAAAACTTAATTATGATTCTGAAAAACTAATCCTTTATATGAGCCAAGATCGAGGGTGTTAAAAGGAGCGGGAATTTGCAGAACACCATGCCATACGATGTCTGTGCCTTCCCTTATGCCCTCTGTATTACTGTATTTTTTGTAATCTAAAACACTTTGTGTTACGCAATTATAATTACTGTAGGCATCGCTATGCAGTAAAGCTTTCTGCATTATACTCATCTAGGTAAATAGGCAAAATTTGCGATGCCAATAACATATTTATTTACCTAGACAATTATCATGATACAGCATGGGGATTTCGTTCGATGTTAAAGTTGTATTTTAATTGTATAATTTATTACATTAAAAACTAACTCGCAATCAGCTAAAGTCCCTTCGGCCATCAGGGAGCATCTTGGCGTTCACCCTGAAAATTGATTCAGGACAAGTTCGGAATCAATTGCAGAACAGTTTGAGTTTTTGGCACGCAAGTTTTACCCATTTCTTGAAGAATTTTTTATAGAGGAATCAAACCACTCTGTGACTTGAAGAAGATTTTGGACAGGTTGTCCAAGTTTACCTTCCAAAAGTGGATGTCCAAGTTTACGTTCCAAAAACATCTAAAAAATAGCATACAGAAAAACTAAACTGCTCAAACTCTATGCCTGTATGTAAAATAAAGGTTTTGGTAATAGTGATGCCGATGGCAGCAAGCGATCGCAAAGCTTGCAAGAAATCCCACGAGTTAGGGGGATAAGTTGGCCTGTGAGTAGTATTAAAGTGGATTTGTGTCCAATTCCTTCTTCCATTTTTGTTATTATGTCCATTTTCTTTATCCAAAAAAAGCGATCGCTTGATTAATGCCTTAACGGAGTTTTAAGTATTTCAGCTTACAACTTGTCCAACTTCTCCTTCCGAAAGCTGTCCAAAATCTTCTTAAAGTCACACACTCTCAAAAAATAAACTAAAAATGACTCTATAGTTTTATGGCGTGATAGCGATTAAATAGCGGGCTATTCGGATAAGGCTTCATTTGGCACTGAAGCAGGGGGAAATTTTGTACAAGTTTCTTAAAATAAGCACCTTTGCCCGTTTTCTTTAACCCAAACCTACACCTGTAATATTTGTGTAGTTAACTTTTAGGAGTATGCTCTTTAACCTGTTGTATTACTTATTAACTATAAAGTAATTTTCAGTTTATTTTTTCACCGATTTTTAGGGGGAACCACAAAAAAAGATACCAGCCTTGTTCTTAATTGCTCGTTGTGTGGCGTGGATCTGGATCGTACTACTCTTTCAGGTGAAAGCTGCGGCGATTGCACGGAGCGCAACAGCAAAGCAGATCGCAAGTGGCGTGTCGATGGCTTGTTGCAATTGCAGTACAGTTAGTTCCACACTTTTTTTACCGAAATAAATCCTGAGACGGGAGCATCGGCGATAATGATTAACTATCGCGGAGTGTGCATCTAAGGTGAAAATTGACCGTCACGGGAAGGCAAAAGTCCTAACGCCGGAAGAAATCGGGCGTTTGTTTACTTCGGGGTTAACCACAGTCCGGGATAGAACACTTGGTGCAGTGATGCTGTACACTGCCTGTCGTGTCTCCGAATGCGTCACCCTCAAAATTCAGGATGTTTATGACAGCAGAAACAAAGTCAGACCAGAGCTGAATATTCGCAAAGGCAGCACGAAGGGAAAGCTGTCCACTCGTACAATTCCTGTGCTGGATGAACTGCGGCATCACCTGGAATTGTATAAACCCAAAGTTTCTCGTGATAGTTATCTCTTTCCTGGACGCTGGGGCCGTGGTCATTTGCATGAGGATTATGCGGCACTGATTTTTCGGAGAGGGTGCAAACTAGTAGACATTGAAGGCGCAAGTACTCACAGCTGCCGGAGAACTGCACTGACGCTGATGAGCAATGCGCGAATTCCACTGAGAGTAATTCAGCAAATCAGCGGACATCGAAGCTTGGAGCAACTGCAAGAGTATCTTGACGTGGAAGCGTCGCAAGTTCGGGGTGCGATCGCGGCATTGTCAATGCTGACACCGCCATCAGTTAGCAGCAATAAAAATGACTTGGTAGATGAGAATCATACAGAGTTATTCACAGAGTTCTAGATCGGAAAATGTACCAAAGACGATCTAGACAGGAGTTATGCCAGATAAAGACTATAAGGATTTTCCCAAAAAGTCATTGACAATTCCATCGGCAACACCTCAAGCGATAGCCAATGATAAAAATGAGGCACAGATTGCTCTTTATTTACGTAACTCAGTCGCGGCGTAGGCTTTATCCCTCCATCGGCAACACCTCTTCATTCAGCAAGGCATAAAATTCCGGGACTTGATCCTCGACAAGTCGCAGTTCATCAGGAGCGATCGCCTCAAGTTCCAGCACGGTATCCCAGCGCAAATCTTCAACCCATCGCTTAAGGATGCCCTTAATCGCGTCCACCCCCTGCTTGATACCAGAGCGTAGCATTTCCACACAATGGAGTAGGGTAGTGCGATCGGTCGGAGGCGACTCAAATTCGGTAGTATCCTCCCCTTGGCAATGGGAGTTCCCTATAGCATTAGGGGGGGGCGTGGATACGGCCTGCTGATTGGGGTTTACACTATACGCAGCAGGGGGTTGAGCAGCATAATAGGTTCGATTTTCTTTTTGATTACGCTTTGTTTCACGATGAGCAATTACATGCATTGCAAATTCTAATTCCTCTTTAGATAAAGAGAAAAGTTTCACCTGTTGCCCCCGTTTACCAAGTTTACGGAAAGTCAGCTTTAGCCCCAGCTGCTCTAGTAAAGTCGCCAGCAACCAAATAGGTTTACAGTCTAGGGGAATAGTAAACCCAAGAATTGCTTTGACGTGAGCAGCACAATGTATAGCGATCTCCGTCATCTTGAGTAAGGTGGAATCGTCGGCAGTAACTTCATCACCCTTCATTAAACTTGAGAGAATTTGATGCAGTCCCAGGTTAAATCTAGCCAGCCACCGTGCCGAATAATTGCCCCAGTCGATGCACAAAGGTAAATTGTCCCGCTCGGTGCGGTCTTTTTGGGTGACAATTGTTGGTGGTGTAGGATAACTTTGCCCGGTTTTGGGGTCAGTAAACGATTCTTCGGGTGGGGCTAAAATGGCCTCAAGTCCAGCGAACGCTCTAATTAAGCGACCACCTTTATCCATTTCTACGAGCGATTCGGTTACTTCGATGCCGTAAGAATCAGAAATGCGGAACTTTTCGCATTCAAAAATTTCATTAGGGTCAAGGTAATCTTTGCTCTGACGGGCACGGTACTCGCTCAAAGTAATATTCTTGGCCTTGGCAACAGCCGAATTGTGGGCACTATCCAAAGCTTGTGCTGCTGCTTTTAGACTTTCAAGAGATTGAGGATCTGAATCACTGCCCATATATATAAAGGTATTGCCCATTTCGGTGAGGAGCGATCGCAAATCATCACGCAGATTATTGAGAGAATAGTGGCGGTTAGCCATAATTTGGCAGTAAGCCTCAAGCGCCCAATCTTTCTCTGCGCCCCGCTTGCCTGTTTGACGGTCAATCCGCAACAGAAAAGCGGTCATTTCATTGGTTTGGAGCAAGCGCTCTTTAATCTTGGATGCGTTTGTATCTTGGTAGCCGAAGGGAGGACGCGGGGCCACCCAAATATGAAACGGGACTTTTGGACGATAGCGGTAAAGCTGTTGGGCACATTCGGTAGCAGTTTGGGAAACGCCGTGAAACACACCAAATACAACATCAAAATGATACTCCGAAATATCTAGACCAGTACCGAGACTGGGAGAGGTGAACAAGGCATCAAAGTTTTTGACGGCGTTGGTGATATCTTTGATGAAAGCGACATTTTCATCACTGCCAGAATTATCGGAATGAACCGACCAGATGCGCCATTTTTGGGATGTATGGGATTTGTCAGAGTTAGATTGTTCGTATTTGATAGTAAATGACTTGTCGAGTTTTTTGATAAAACGCT
>NZ_NOLK01000389.1:0-1244 GCF_002245985.1 Nostoc sp. 'Peltigera membranacea cyanobiont' 232 | reverse complement strand
AGTCTCGATTTCTCCTAATTCAATGCGGAAGCCGTGAATCTTAACTTGGCGATCGATCCGACCGAGATATTCAATCTCTCCATTGTCCAAATAGCGGGCTAGATCGCCAGTTTTGTACAGCCTTGCACCCGATTCTTGGCTAAAGGGATTGGCAATAAATTTCTCATTTGTTAAATCTGGGCGGTTGAGGTAATTCCGAGCTAAACCAGCACCACTGATATGTAACTCACCTGGAGCACCAATCGGTACAGGTTGCAAATTGGCATCTAAAAGATAAATTTGCGTATTAGCAATAGGTCGCCCGATCGCTGGGCTGCTGTCAAATTGCTCCTTGACTGGAACCAACCCAGAAGTTGCAACCACTGTATTCTCCGTTGGCCCGTAATTATTGACCAACTTGAACGGTAGCGAATTAGCCGGATAATGATGCAGTTTGTCTCCACCAGTCAGTAAGGTGCGTAAAGCTACATTCTTTGGCCAATCCAACAACAAGATGCTCTCTGCCAAGGGTGTGGGCAGAAAACTGATGGTGATTGCTTTGGATACTAGCCAATCTCGCAGTTGTAGTGGTGCAATCCGAATTTCTTCATTTGGTAAATACACACTTGCACCACAGGTCAGGTAAGGCCAAACTTCCCAAACAGCTGCATCAAATGCTACTCCAGCGAGTTGGGTTGCTCGGTCAGCTGGTGTTACTTGATAATTATGTTGATGCCAACATACCAGATTTAGTAGTCCTGCATGGCTGATTTGGACTCCTTTGGGTCGGCCTGTGGAGCCGGAAGTATAAATTACGTAAACCAAGTTATCGATGCTAGAAGCACAGATAGGGTTTTGTTGGCTCTCTTGGGTGTGATGCCAATAGCTATCCAGGCAAACTATATGGGCTTGGTGTTCTGTTAACTTGTCAATCAGTTGCTTCTGGGTCAATAGGACTGCTGGTTTGGCATCTGTCAAAATCCAGGATAGGCGTTCTTGAGGGTATGCCGGATCGAGCGGCAAGTATGCTCCGCCAGCTTTGAGAATAGCCAGCATTCCGATAATCATCTCTGGCGATCGCTCTACGCAAATGCCTACTAGGACTTCTGGTTTTACGCCTTTTGTTTGTAAATAATGAGCTAACTGATTAGCCCGCTCATTCAACTGTCGATAGGTCAATTGCTGATTTTCAAACACCACCGCTACTGCATCGGGACTACGCTCCACTTGCTCTGCAAATAACTGATGAATGCATTTATCTTGGG
>NZ_NOLK01000388.1:0-1258 GCF_002245985.1 Nostoc sp. 'Peltigera membranacea cyanobiont' 232 | reverse complement strand
CCTGATACACTTTGGGAAGCAAATATAAACATCTTTACCTGAGCGCGTGCAACAGCAATCCTTTCTATTAAGTTGTTGCTAATCCTGCCATCTTTGGTCAAAACAACCCAGCCTCTTTTGCCAATCTCTGGCAACCAGTTTACGTCTTGAGCGCCTTTTTCAAAGTGTTCATCATGAATTTCAATAGTGATACCTGCACCGCGAAGTGTTTGTACAATACGCTTATTACCTAGACATCTATCTATGAAAAACGTAATCGATTGAGGCTGGGTCATGCAACAGCAGGTAGTTCACACCGGATAGCTTCTTCAATCATAAGCCGATCGCAGTCGTAATCATAAGCAAGCTCGTCAATTGAATCACCTGCTTGATAGCGCTCTGCCAAGACGCTGGTAGCAATCCCTGTTCCAACGATGACAAGGCGACCAAAGGCGATACGAGGATCGATGACGACAACGCGAGGGTTGTCTTCCTCGTGAGAGCGGGTAAACGGGTAAAGCTTGATTGCAAGCCCTGTATCGTCTGGTTCAATTCGTTCAAGGTGAGCAGCAAAAGCTTCTTTTAGCTCCGTTTGTACCTTTTTAGAGGCATTAATCAAAGAGCCATATCGCTCAATAAACAGGTCAACACCATCGGTAAGAAAACGTTCACGAGCAAGTGGGTGAGATGCTTGAAATTGTTCATCAATAAAATCAAGAGCGGTTCGCACATTGCCTAAATCAATTTGATGGTGTTTGCGAATTGCTCTTAGAACATGAACCTCAACTAAATTGGTGAATGAGAGAAGTCGTGGTTTAAGATCACGAATTGGAATTAGCGGTCTAAAGAAGCTGGAACCGTTTGAGATTGGATAGTGTCTCCCAATCGTCCAAGATCGAACAGTGCCGACTGGAATACGCAAGTAACGAGCAGCATCGCTAATGGAGTAGGTGGGAATGTCTCTAGGGTCAGTTTCTCCGTAAAGCTCGGTCATAAGCGTGCCTACCAGAGATGTTTATTTCTATTATTGAGTAAATTTAAGTGATATTCAATATATGACCATTTAATAAAGCTACTGTAGAGCAACTATAGCGCTCTTTTATTACTCCGAAAAAATAAAATATTCGTAGGTTGGGTTGAACGAAGTGAAACCCAACAAAACCAGAGATTGTTGGTGTTGGGTTTCGTTCCTCAACCCAACCTACGCCTAAATTCATCAAAGTCCTTAAAAATAAGGGTGGATGATTTTTATCCGACGAGAGTCATAAAAGAGCGATAG
>NZ_NOLK01000387.1:0-1327 GCF_002245985.1 Nostoc sp. 'Peltigera membranacea cyanobiont' 232 | reverse complement strand
TGAGAGTACAAGAAACAAAAATTTATCCAATTTTTAGATAGTAAGTATCCCCAGAATTGCACCCATGTACTGCTGTAATAAAGATGATTGTCGTAGGTAATGGGAATATTATTTTCGTCAATCACACTCAAGCCGTTTTCATCTGTTAGTTGCCCTTCATACTGTTGATGAGCCGTGTTAACGATACCAGCGAGAATACTATCAGCAGTATTACTTGAGTTTGGTGTTAATCCAATTAAATCTGCTTTAGTGATAGTGACAGTGGTAGATGTCTCTACCACGTTTACACCAAAAACTTGCGCTAATTTCAACAGCGTCATTTAGTAGTTATCTGGGTCAAAAGTCCCGTTGAATGGTGAATAGAAGTTAATGGTTTTTGGCAGCACTAAAAGCTGGGAAGTGCCAACGGTTGTAATAGTTTGATAACCATCGGCAATACCAACTGTCCTTGTAGTGTCACCGCCAGTTACCGCACTATCAGGAATATTAGTTTCTGCAAAAGCCACAATTGCGGCAAGTATTGAATCCGCAGTATTGGCAGTAGCTGGGGTGAAGCCGACACTAGCGAAGTCTGCTTTGTGAATTGTGACAGTCGTCGCGTCTTGTGTGGCGTTAGCGCCGAATACTTGTTGAAGGGTTGCTACTGACATATTAAAAAAACAACGGATTAATAGAAGTGAATAAATCCGTTGTAGCGGCAAGCTGAATTTATGTAAATGTTCCACTTTTATGTAGAAGTGGTATATATCCTGACGACGCGTATCTATTGCCAGTAATAGGATTGAGCCAATATTTACGCGGAGTGAATATTTAGGAAATTCCGCTTTTACCTCTGATTCAGGTAAAAGCGGAACACGATAAGTTTATTTTTTATATCTATGCCAAAGAATAACAGAAAGGGAAAAGCCGCAGTTATTTCAGATAGTGAGTTTGTCAAAATCAAAAGACAAGTTAGAGCCGATAAGTATAAATTACTAATGGATTTAGCCTGGTATACAGGCGAGCGCTGGGGGGCATTGGTTCAACTGAAGACTGAGGATGTTTACGATCGCAATGGCTCACCAAAAGACGTGCTAATTTTTCCGGCAATGGTCAGAAAACACAGACCGGATGGCACGGCTGAAACTGTAGAGATTCCAGTTCACGAAGCTTTGAAAGAATCCCTCAAAGGGTTTGACCCTGACAACTCCGGTTGGCTTTTCCCCTCACGGTGCGGCACAAAACCAATTTCTTGGCGGAATGCTTACGCCATCCTCCAGCGGGCCACCGAAAAGGCGGGAATGAGTGCTAAGGGAATCTCAACTCACAGCACCCGCCGGAGCTTAGT
>NZ_NOLK01000386.1:0-1360 GCF_002245985.1 Nostoc sp. 'Peltigera membranacea cyanobiont' 232 | reverse complement strand
CCCCAATCCCCAGTCCCCCTAATAGTGGAACAACTTAAGCCTCGCTATTCTGTTGTTTGGACGAACAAAATTGCTGAAGTACCCCAAAATGCCTGGAATGCTTTGGCAATGCCACTCAAAACGCCATTTTTAGAATGGGAGTGGCTAAACAATATTGAAACCTCTCAGAGCGCTACGGCTAAAACTGGTTGGTTGCCAAATCACTTGACATTGTGGCGTGATAGAACACTGATTGCGGCTGCGCCACTTTATCTAAAAGGACATAGTTCTGGTGAATTTGTTTTTGACCACCAATGGGCAGAATTAGCCGATCGCATTGGAGTTCAATATTACCCAAAATTGCTGGGAATGACACCATTTACCCCGGCTGAAGGTTATCGATTTTTAATTGCCCCAGGAGAAGATGAGGATGAGATCACAGCGATAATGGTGCATGAAATTGACACTTTTTGCTCTAAAAATCGGATTTCTGGGTGTCATTTTCTCTACGTCGATCCTCAATGGCGGCCGATGCTGGAACGGCATGGCTTTACAACTTGGCTGCACCACAGTTACGTTTGGGAAAATGCTGGGTTTAAAACTTTTGATGACTACTTGAAAGTTTTCAACGCCAATCAGCGCCGTAATATTAAGCGGGAACGCAAAGCTGTGGAGAAAGCAGGTTTACGATTGCAAGCGCTGACTGGTGATGAAATTCCTTACTCTTCATTTCCTTTGATGTACCAGTTTTATGCTGACACCTGTGATAAGTTTGGCTGGTGGGGTAGCAAGTATCTCACACAGCGATTTTTTGAGCAGCTAAACGCCGATTATCGCCATCGAGTCTTGTTTGTCGCTGCATATAGCGAGGAAGATAACTCTCATCCTTTAGGAATGTCCTTTTGTTTGTTTAAAGGTGACAAACTCTATGGACGTTATTGGGGAAGTTTCCAAGAGATAGATTGTTTACATTTTGATGCTTGCTATTATGCACCCATCGAGTGGGCGATCGCTAACAATATCCAAAGTTTTGATCCTGGTGCGGGTGGCCGCCACAAAAAACGGCGCGGTTTCCCCGCTATGCCCAATCACAGTTTGCACCGCTTTTACAACAATCGTCTAGGACAAATTATCCGTCCCTATATTAAGGAAGTGAATCAACTCGAACAGCAGGAAATTGAGGCGATTAATGCAGAGTTGCCATTTAGTGAGAAAAATCTTTCTTGAAAAGGGGTCTTTTGACTTTGTTTTCCCCCCTTTTTAAGGCAGCTTGATTACTTATTAAACCCGAAGAACCCCACCCCGCCAAAGCTACGCTTTGGCGGGGTGGGGTTCTTCGGGAGGGGTTGAGGGTGGGGTGCAATGACTGTGGGAATTATAA
>NZ_NOLK01000385.1:0-1373 GCF_002245985.1 Nostoc sp. 'Peltigera membranacea cyanobiont' 232 | reverse complement strand
CAAGTAGAACGCACACCTGATGCAGTAGCAGTAGTATTTGAAGATGAACAGCTAACCTACTGTGAACTCAACACCAGAGCAAATCAACTAGCCCATTATTTGCAAGCTTTAGGAGTAAAACCAGAGGTGCTGGTGGGGATTTGTGTAGAGCGATCGCTCGATATGGTCATCGGACTATTAGCCATCCTCAAAGCAGGTGGTGCGTATGTACCGCTAGATCCGATGTACCCACCGGAACGCTTGGCCTTCATGTTAGAGAATGCCGACATATTCGTTTTGTTGACTCATAAACGGCTAGCAGAGCGGTTATCGAAGTACAAAGGGGATGTGATTTGTTTCGACGCTGATTCCCAAGCCATTGCCAAACATTGCCCAGAAAATCAAGTCAGTGGTGTCACACCAGACAATTTAATGTATGCGATCTACACCTCTGGGTCAACAGGAAAACCCAAGGGTGCAGGAGTCTACCAGCGAAGCTTTGCAAACCTGATGAATTGGTTTGTGACGGAATTCGATTTTACCTGCAATGACCGTGTTTTACTCATATCTTCTTTGAGTTTTGATTTGACGCAGAAGAATATTTATGCTCCTTTACTCGTTGGAGGTGAGTTGCACCTTTTATCATCTGAATGCTATGACGCTGCACAAATCGCTGAGTCGGTTTGTAACAAACAAGTGACGTGGCTCAACTGCACTCCGAGCGCCTTTTATCCATTGATAGATCAAGGTGATAAAAGCTTGTGTATGAAGAAGACGTTGAAGTATGTATTTTTAGGTGGCGAACCGATTTCAATCTCTAGGCTCAAGGTATGGCTCGACTCTATTCCCTGCAAAACACAAATTGTCAACACTTACGGCCCCACCGAGTGTACAGACATCTGTGCCGCTTATCGGGTTGCTCAACCAGAACAATGGCTAGAAAAATTAGTACCGATTGGGAAACCGATCCATAATGCCAAAGTATACATATTAGATGAAAACCTCAAGCCTTTGCCGGTGGGTATGGTCGGCGAACTATATGTTGGTGGTGAAGGAGTCGGACGAGGCTATATCAATAATATTGATCTGACTTTAGCTAAGTTTGTTTCCGATCCTTTCAGCAACAAGCCGGGCGCACGTCTGTACAAGAGCGGGGATCTGGCTCGTTATTTAGCAGATGGTAATATCGAGTACCTTGGACGTATCGATCACCAAGTAAAAATACGCGGTTTTCGCATTGAACTCGGCGAAATTGAAGTAGCCATCAACCAATACCCAGCAGTAAAAGAAACTGTAGTTGTAGTCAGCGAAGAATCGGTAAATTCTAAACGTTTAGTCGCCTATGTAGTTCCTCAAAAAGAGCAAACACTGGCAATTCCTGAACTACGTAGCTT
>NZ_NOLK01000384.1:0-1382 GCF_002245985.1 Nostoc sp. 'Peltigera membranacea cyanobiont' 232 | reverse complement strand
CAGGGTTAGCGCGTCTCAAACCCTATTGACAAGCGAACTTGCCCGATCAGCAATCAAGTTGGAAACAAAGTGGCACTATCCGAGCTAGGGTAATATTTAATCCATTTAGTTGCAAGCTCAAAGTAATGTCAACAGGATTTGAGAACAAGAAAAGCAAAACCAAAGCATCTTTTGCACCCTGCATAGATAGCAAAGACATTACCACTAAGTTTCAGGAATACTTCACACAAATAAAAGACCCCAGAGTGGAAAGGACAAGATATCATTTACTCACAGATATCATCACCATAGCGATTTTGGCAGTAATAGCAGGATCGGAAGGTTGGGAAGATATTGAGGAGTATGGAATCAGTAAACAGGAGTGGTTGAAAACATTTTTGGAACTACCATTCGGAATACCCAGCCCCGATACTTTTAGAAGAGTGTTTGAGAGAATTAACCCAAGAGAATTTGAGCAATATTTTCGGCAATGGGTACAATCACTAGTTGAGAAATTGGGAGTAAAAGTAGTAGCCATAGATGGCAAAACTCATAGAGGCTCATATGACCGAGAATCTCAGCTAAAAGCTTTACACACGGTTAGTGCATGGTCAAGTGAACACCGTCTGGTCTTGGGGCAAACAAAGGTCATTGACAAATCCAATGAAATCACGGCAATTCCAGCACTGTTAGAAATGCTAGATATATCTGGCTGCATCATCACTATTGATGCAATGGGCACTCAAAAATCCATTGCCCAAAAAATCATCGCCGCAAATGCTGATTATATTTTGAGCCTGAAAGATAATCACCCTACGCTGCACCAACAAGTCAAGAATTGGTTTGAAACAGCCCAGTCCAATGGATTTAAAGATGTTAATGTCAGCATTAGTCAACGAGTAGAGAAGGGACATCACCGCATCGAAAATCGTCAAGTTTACACCGTACCAGTGTCACAACTTCCTGCACTTCATGAACAAGATTTGTGGACAGGACTGACAACAGTTGTGATGGTAGTGCGTTCGATTCAGCATTGGAATAAAACTACCCAGGAGGTGCAATTTTACATTACTAGTCTCGCCAGCGATGCAAACAAAATTGGTAGTGCAATTCGACAGCATTGGGGAATAGAAAATTCTGTTCATTGGACATTAGATGTCACTTTCAATGAGGATGAATGTCGAATTCGTTCTCTGCACAGTCCACAGAATTTTGCTTTGCTACGTCGCATTGCTCTGAATGCCTTAGAGCGAGAATCATCTTTTCGTCGCAGTATTCGACAAAAGTCACGGCGAGCTGCGATGAATGATCAGTATATGGTTTCTGTTTTGGCTGCGGCTCTTCCAAACTCAATACTCTCCTAGAATCTACCTGTCAATAGGGTTTGAGACGCGCTAACCCTG
>NZ_NOLK01000383.1:0-1382 GCF_002245985.1 Nostoc sp. 'Peltigera membranacea cyanobiont' 232 | reverse complement strand
CAGGGTTAGCGCATCTCAAACTCTATTGACAGTTGGATTCTAGCAGAGAGTTAAGTTTGAGAAAGCCGCCGTCAAAACGGAAAGCATATACTGATCATTCATAGCGGCTCGCCGAGACTTTTGGCGAATACTGCGGCGGAAAGAAGATTCTCGTTCTAAGGCATTGAGAGCAATGCGACGGAGCAAAGCAAAATTCTGTGGACTATGCAGAGAACGAATCCGACATTCATCCTCACCAAATGTGACATCCAATGTCCAATGAAGAGAATTTTCAATTCCCCAATGGTGTCGAATTGCACTACCAATCTTGTTAGCATCACTCTTGAGACTAGTCATGTAAAATTGAACTTCTTGGGTAGTTTTATTCCAATGCTGAATTGAACGTACTACCATCACTACTGTTGTCAGTCCTGCCCACAAGTCCTGTTCATGGAGTACAGGAAGTTGTGATACTGACACAGTGTACACTTGACGATTTTCGATGCGGTGATGCCCTTTCTCTACTCGTTGACTAATACTCACATCAAGACCAAAAAATCCTTGTGCAAGGCTATCTTCAAACCAATTCTTCACTTGTTGGTGCAGTGTCGGATGATTATCTTTGAGGCTCAAAATGTAATCAGCATTTGCAGCGATGATTTTTTGGGCAATGGATTTCTGAGTGCCCATCGCATCAATGGTGATGATGCAACCAGATATGTCTAGTATTTCTAACAGTGCTGGAATCGCGGTGATTTCATTGGATTTGGCATTGACCTTCGTTTGTCCCAAGACTAAACGGTGTTCACTTGACCAAGCACTAACAGTGTGTAAGGCTTTTAGCTTTGATTCTCGGTCATAGGAGCCTCTATGAGTTTTGCCATCTATGGCTACTACTTCTACTCCCAATTTCTCAACCAATGATTGAACCCACTGCCGAAAACATTGCTCAAATTCTTTGGGATTAATTTTCTCGAACACTCTTCTAAACGTATCTGGACTGGGTATTCCGAATGGTAGTTCTAGAAACGTTTTCAACCACTCCTGTTTATTGAGTCCATACTCCTCAATATCTTCCCAACCTTGCGCGCCTGCTATTACTGCCAAAATCGCTATGGTGATGATATCTGTGAGTAAATGATATCTCGTTCTTTCCACTCTGGGGTCTTTCACTTCTGTGAAATATTCCTGAAACCTACTGGTAATGTCAAAGCTATCTACGCTGGCTGCAAAAGATGTTTTAGTTTTACGCTTCTTCTTCTCAAATCCTGTTGACATTACTTTGATATGGCAGTTCGATGAATTAAATCTTACCCTACCTCAGATGGTGTCACTTTGTTTTCCACCTTATCGCTGATCAGGTAAGTCCTCTTGTCAATAGGTTTTGAGACGCGCTAACCCTG
>NZ_NOLK01000382.1:0-1460 GCF_002245985.1 Nostoc sp. 'Peltigera membranacea cyanobiont' 232 | reverse complement strand
TCGACAAAAGTCACGGCGAGCTGCGATGAATGATCAGTATATGGTTTCTGTTTTGGCTGCGGCTCTTCCAAACTCAATACTCTCCTAGAATCTACCTGTCAATAGGGTTTGAGACGCGCTAACCCTGAGGGTTTATCAGAGCGCACTTGGATGTCCAAATCTTGGGATTCAATTGTTCGTAGTCGTTAGAAAGCTCCTTTCCACTCGAAGATTGTGTTGATAACCATACTAGGAGTGTTAAGGTCGATATTTTTGGGTTTTACTTTCATTCTTTCTCACCAATTCCCTAACTTTTTGTAATTTTTGTCAACCCAGTTATAAATTATGATTCGGCGGTTTAATTTTGTTGCATCAGCAATACAATTAGCTGTTCCTCCAGGTTGTCCATCCCAGATTACAATTATCATGTCGTGGGCATTTTTTATTTGATTAACCACCCAACGGTTGCGAGCATTTAAACATTTAATGCCACCTGCTTCCTGATAGGTCAGGTTAGAAACAAATTTGATACTGTCGCATTGGGATAACAACTGGTAGTACTTCTCTTGGTCGGATTTATTCCACGCAAGTTCAAGATTGGTGCAGGGTACGGCAGCAGTTAGGTTTATTTCAATGGGGTATTTGCCCTTTAGCCCCAAGACTATTTCTGTGGCAGCGGTATCGATTCCTAGTGCCATACCCGAATAAAACTGGATGCGTTTGTATCCCCATTCAAGTGCGCGAACGCAAGCACGAACAATCATGCCTTCAAGTCGGCTATGTACCTGCTTCCATCCCGACTCATCAAATTTTTGATGCCTGTTTCCCGTGAATGCCACTTTTAGGGTTGGTTTATCTTCGATGAGGCAGTCAACAAACTCTTGGGGCAGCCAGATATTGGGAGGAAGATTGAAATTGCCAATCAGGGAAGCTATCTCTAAGTCGGTGTATCCTGCAAGGTTGCATCCAATCCTGGTTGTTAGGAATTCTAGTTCAGGATGAGTATTTGCATATTCGACTAGTTTCTCAATCTGGGATTTGATTTGGGGAAGGGGAATTGACCGGATACCCTTATTTAGGTCTTTGGTTGCGATCGCCCAGGATTGTCCTTGCCGTCCTTGGGGATTGCCGTATTCTGCATTGCAGTACTGTCGGGCAAATAAAGCACTTCCAGCGCCATGTCTTCCTTCTGTGTTGCTGCCAAAGACAAAAATCTGGTCTTTTACTAGTTTGGTAATTCTGTCAGGAATAATTTTGTAGGGATGATTATTTGACATTTGGTTCTTTTATCCAAAAGATGCATATTGGGGTATCTGTGGTTAAATGTCTTTAATTCTGCTTGAGCAGCAGTTAGCGCTCTTTTATGTCTCTGGTGAGAGAAAAATGCTCTGATTTGCTGAGATTTTTGAAACTCCTTGAAGGCTGTGAAGAATGCAGACGCTGCTATGTCGGAAATATTGGGATTTATCAAATATATCTGT
>NZ_NOLK01000381.1:0-1480 GCF_002245985.1 Nostoc sp. 'Peltigera membranacea cyanobiont' 232 | reverse complement strand
CAGTAAACCAAAAAGTTTTTCCCCAAAGAGCGATCGCTAAAATACTGATAGCTTATAATACTAGTAAATACAGAATTCTCTAACCAGCAGAAATAGTATAGATTATGATTACTTATGATCAGTTGGTAGAGAAATTGTCAGTACTAACCTGATGGAAGATAAATGCTTTCAAATACTTGATATTTACGCTGTAGGGCTTGAGATAAAAAGGCTAACATCTGTTTAAGTGTAAAAAGTGTGCGATAAATTAATCGACTCCCTTTCCTTTTACGACTGATTCTACGCCAAAGAAGATTTACCCAAATATTAACTAGAAGAAAGGATATACCAACAAATAGTAATCTTAAAACTGGATTTTTATTATTTGTTCTAATCCGACAAATATTTTTGAGGCGATAACTAGTTTCAATTCCAAATCTTTTTCGATAATCTTGATAGATATAATCTAAATTTGTTTTGACTTTATAAGCGACATAAACAAAGTATTTAACTCCATGCTGATTACATTTCCCCTTTCTATATTTGCAGACAATCCATAAATCAAATGTAACTGAATCATCTTTGTCTCTGGTTATTGTATAAGTAGTTTTATAACTTTTTTTACCCTTGAGAAATTGTTTAATTCCCCCCTTCTTCCCTGTCTTGATAGCAGGCATAAGAAAGGGAATATCTAATGCCTGCAACCATCTAATTACAGGAGTATTAAAAAAGCCTCTATCCAGGTAGAGCTTTTTTACATTTATCTTAAGGGAGTCAAGTTCTGCTAATAAATAAGTAATTATAGCGACACTGGTATCTAGTTGACGAACTCCCGGAACAGCAAGGGTTATACGCTTATTTTTGGTAATTACATATAAAGTTGCATAGGCGTAAAATGAATGCGTACCAGATTTTGCTTGACTTCGATATATGTAAGGTAATTCCTCTGATGTTGGCTTACCATAATAGCAAATTAGATTTAAATCAATCGCTATTTTTAAACAACCTTTTTTTAATCCCAGAGGAATTCGACTTTTCAGCGCTTGATTTATTTTTACCTCTAATTCCTCAAAGTTGTTGATTTTATTGAGATGATATCTAATATCATTAGCTGTCGGAACATTCTTTAATAGTTTAGCTGTGTTCTCAATACTATCTCCATTGCTGGCTGCTTTTATGAGAATCTCGAATAAAGTTTGCTGGTCACATACTCCTTGAGAATCAAAAAGAAAAATTTTCTACTAAACAATTAATAACCTCATCAAGTGTTTCTGAATCCGTTAAAGCTAGTTCTTCTGTAGATGCGCTTTGCCCGGCTTCTCGTAGAGATAAAACAGTCAACTTTTTAAACCAATATGCTACACACTAATTTCATCATTTCATTTTTTGAAACCTTTCTGAGAAGTATAAATATTATTTATGAAATAGGTAGCTTATCTTACTTTGTACTACGTAAGCTTGATTAGCAATCACTCTTTGGGAAAAACTTTTTGGTTTACTG
>NZ_NOLK01000380.1:0-1497 GCF_002245985.1 Nostoc sp. 'Peltigera membranacea cyanobiont' 232 | reverse complement strand
GAAATAACCAAACGGAGCCAGGTACAGGCTTATACGCTGCTAGCAACTCAGTCAAAGTATCGTGAACCGGCACTTGGCGAGTTTGGCGCTTTCCATTCGGGGTAGCCTTGCGAGTCCTGGCCCGGAAACAGTTACTATCACTACCCCAGGAATTCAGGAATTCCAGATAGTAGTGACTGGTAAAAATGCATCATCTGCAAATTACTATTTTGTTTGCACGAAGATTTGGGGCGTGAAACAATGACCTACTGTGAAGGAAGCAAAAAAGTTACTGTCACGATATTATCTCCCAAACTAACCATTGTAGTTGACGCACCTGCGATGGTTGAGATAGGTACTAAAACTGTCAGTTTTACTCACCCGATGACTGCTCCGATTTCGGAATCTTATAATTTCGTTGTCATTGGTATTTCATTGAACCCGTCAGCGCAAACTTATGATAATGGTGCAAGGATATTAGGTTGCCCAATTCCATCGCTTGACGGCAAGAGGATTAGCAGCGACTTCGACAACAACTACCCAGACAATACTGGCAGTTGTAGCTATGACGTGACACTACAAGGCTTGTCAATCAATGGCGTACTATATCCATCTGATGATGGTCGATTCACTGTTTCTTGTGATGACGATTGTCCAGCCGGTAAATGTAAATGTCACAGTGATAGTTACCCTGGTTACTGTTGCAATGATTGTGCTAGCACATCGGCAAAATTAAAAGCAATTGGCGACGAACTGAGGTCGAAACAATGAGTAGTAGTAGTTGTGATGACCTAGCGCAACAAATAGCAGCATTAAGTAGCCAGATATCGAGATTAAATATTCTTTCAGAAGCACAAATAAGGGCAATCGCTAAAAGTGTAATTGACAGCGAAAGATTGCAACAGCAGATTAGTGATTTAAAAGCGCAATTAGCAGGCATTGATAATAAATATATTCCTCGTACCAATGAAGCGGGAATAATTAATACAGCAAAGATTCAAGCAAAGGATTTGATTCTACCCCTTGTTGTCAGCTATGTAGCATCACAATTAAAAGTTGTTCAGGCAACAATTACCGGGATAGAAAATACCCTTGCTGGTGTCTCAGGGCAAATCACTAACATTTTAGGAAAGATAAGCACTCTAGAGTTAACTATTAGTAATGCACTCAAAACTGCTGCCAATGCACTGGGCATTAGCAACCAAGCGCTAAAAGCAATAGGCGAACTGTTTGCTAAATTAGCGCCACTCCTAAGCATTTTGGGTACAATTTTGTCACTTGTTGAGACGATTGCAACCTTGGAGACCCTCGGAAGCCGTATTGATGCCGTTGAGCGTGGACTAGAAGCACTTAGTGCTAGTGTATCCGGCATTCTTGGCAAACTACTAGGATTGCAAAACCGCATTGCTCGGAATGAAGCAACAATAGTTGATGTCAAGGCGATCGCAGTCGATGCCCGACTCATCGGAGAGGGTGCAGCAAGGATTGCAGGTGATGCACAAATCCACGCCGACAGAG
>NZ_NOLK01000038.1:0-68718 GCF_002245985.1 Nostoc sp. 'Peltigera membranacea cyanobiont' 232 | reverse complement strand
ACTTATCACTGTTGTGGAGGTGGCGCTCCTGGAATTAATCTACTGGCGCGATCGCATTCAATTTCAGCAACTGGAATCTTATTCCCTGAATTACTGGTTACTGCAACTGGTTCAATTCGACAAGATTTTCTTAAGTAATAGCCCCGTGGGTTAGAACTTGGGCCGCTCCAAATACTTAATAAGTCTAATATATATCCAGATTTAGTATTAGCTACACGCGGTTCAACGCGCCATAAATCCTTCTCTTCATATTTACCCAAGTTTTTTTGAATTACTCCCCTACCCAGAGTCCCTACCCGCTGTTTTGCATCTAGCAACCATTTCTCTACTTCCGACCAAGATGTTTTGTCTATTTGTTCTTCTACTATTGGTTGAAGTCTCTCTAGAATTACAACCCCATTTTGTGGGATTTTTAATCGTTCTTCTGTTCTGACAACAAAGGTACTACGTTTAAAAGTATCTGCCTGCAAACTTGGATATTGTTGAAACCAATGATCCATCACAAAATAAAACTGAATCCAGCAACTTAGCAGCATACTACTAGCAACTAAAATTATGATTCTTTGGCGGTCTTGGGGCTTAGGAATTCTCGCTTTAGCATCAGTGTCGGTTCCTTCAATAAATTCTGGTATTGCCGTAATCAGTGCCGAAATTGTCGGCCAAAAAACGATTATTCTTGGTGTAATTACTTCCTCTTGATTTCCAAAGGCAAAAACACTCACTAAGAATCCAGTAATCACTGCCCCAACTGGCATAAATGTACCAGGAACCCTCAAAGGATCTTGAGTTGTATACCAAGCTGTGCCTGAAATTAAAAATAACCAACCGAAAAAGGCAATAATATCTTTGACATAGCCTGTAGCCAAAGATGAAAGCACCCAAGAAAAGACACTCATATAAATAAATGTCTGCCAAGAGTAAGCTTTGGGTGGAACTAATAATTTTCTAATTCCCGCATACAGCCCTTCAGCAAATTTAAAAAAACCAAATACATCTTTAAGTAGCGTATTCATATTCCTCCTTCCACCTAATCACTCACTTGTCTTCCTTTTAATGAAGTAAAACCCTGCTATTTTGCTCGAAACAATAAAATAATAGTTATAGCAGTATAGCTAAGAGAATTCGCTATTAGTATAGTCGTTACCAAATTGGTACTTTGTAATCTCAGATTGCTAAAAGTACTCCATCGCCGCCGTTGAGATATTGGAGCTTCCTCTTCTTTTTTCGCAAATGATTCATTTAATGATAGTAGCAATACCTTTAAAATGAAAAATTTCATCACAAAAGTAGCAAAGAAAATTATAAAGGCGGTTAAGATTATGAAAGTTTGTGTATTGGGTGCTTTAAAATTATTAAAAAACATATAGTTAATTAATTCCGATCTCACCTCTATCGGCAACATTGGTTCTGCTACAAAAAATATTAACCAACCAATTACACTAGAAAAAAGATTGAGAGAAATAGCATAAAAAATACTGGTTTTTTTGTCAAATTTTAGTCGATAGTGCAAAATATACGCTTCGATAGGAATGGCAATTAGTACAAATAAAAAGTCAAACAGAACTCCACCAATGGGAAAAATTCTCGGAAGCATCCAATTCTCAGGCATAACATAGTCAAGGGTAAGGTTTAACTGTAGAGAGTATAACTGGGATAGTGAGGGTGATGGGGGAAATTATCATATTGTTCTTGTCCTTTATTATGCTGGTATGCCACTACTCCCTGATTGATATTGTTAATACATCAAGCTGAACCTTATACGGACGCGCTAGCGGGGTAGTTTCTCTACTAAGATTACAAGACGTTAGGTAAGATTAAAGACTGCAACTTATAGCTTTTCAATATATGACAAGGAACGGTATTGGTATTCGGACGGCGCAAGTGCGTCAGGAACGCCTCATTGGTCAAATTCACGTCTACGATGGACTGGGTAAAGGCAAGTCTCAAGCTGCTTTGGGGGTGGTTTTGCGCTCTATTGGCTTGGGGATAAATACGCCTAGCGATTCTAACCGGGTTTTACTGCTGCGATTTTTAAAAGGGCCGGAACGTGATTATGACGAAGATGGCGCGATCGCAGCTTTGCAGCGTGGGTTTCCCCATTTAATAGACCAGGTTCGCACTGGGAGAGCCGAATTTTTTGGCCCAGAAGAAATTACCACCTTTGACCGAGCTGAGGCGATGCGGGGTTGGGATGTAGCCAAAGGTGCGATCGCTAGCGGTTTATATTCAGTTGTCGTCTTGGATGAAATTAACCCCGTTCTGGATTTGGGTTTGCTACCAGTGGATGAAGTGGTAAAGACATTAAAATCTAAACCCCAAGAGTTAGAAATCATCGCCACCGGACGCGCCGCACCGCAAAAGTTGCTTGATATTGCAGATTTGCATTCAGAAATGAAACCTCATCACCATCCAACAGCCAAAGCCCTCTTCCTGGAAGGGATTGAAATTTATACTGGTGCTGGGAAAGGTAAGTCTACTAGTGCATTAGGCAAAGCCTTACAGGCCATTGGTAGGGGAATCAATCATCCAGGGTCTACCCGTGTGTTAATTATGCAGTGGCTTAAAGGTGGTACTGGCTACACAGAAGACGCAGCGATCGCCGCCTTGCAGCAATCATATCCAGAAGTAGTGGATCATCAGCGTTGTGGTGGCGATTCCATTGTCTGGCGCAATTCCCGGCAAGAATTAGACTATGTAGAAGCCGAGCGGGGTTGGGAAATCGCGAAAGTTGCGATCGCCTCTGGAATGTATAAAACTATTATTCTCGATGAACTCAACCCCACTGTTGATTTAGAATTACTCCCCGTTGAACCCATTGTTCAAGCTTTACTCCGCAAACCCCGCGACACTGAAATCATCATCACTGGCCGCTGTCAAAATCAGCCGGCGTACTTTGACTTAGCTAGCGTTCATTCAGAGGTTTATTGCCACAAACACTATGCAAATCAAGGTGTAGAACTTAAACGAGGGGTAGATTTTTAGGCGTTGCTGATTAGCTTCCCCATCCCTTAAAAGGTGAGTTTGCATTTTCAAGAGATAGAAAATGTGTGAAGTTTGGCGCACTAGCGGGAGTTTTTACTTCTGGGGAGGATGAGATTTTGTACAAAGCGATCGCGTCCTGCTGCCTTTGCTTGATATAATGCCCGATCTGCTGCGGCAATCATTTCTTCCAAGTCAGAATCTAGCTGAGGAATTTCTGTCGTAAACCCGACACTAATGGTTACATGAGGACTAACTTGGGAATTTTTATGAGGTATTGCCAGTGTGCGGACAGCATGGCAAATTTCCTCGGCAATATGAGTCGCCCCCTCGGTGTCTGTGTTAGGTAAAATCACAGCAAATTCTTCCCCACCATAACGGGCAACTAGATCGCCGGGACGTTTAATAATATCTTTAATGGCTTTAGCAATTTCTTGAAGACAGCGATCGCCTACCCGATGCCCATAAGTATCGTTATATAATTTGAAGAAATCAACATCACAAAGAATCAGCGAAAGCGGCCGTTGCTCCCGTTTTAGGCGCTGCCACTCTTGGTTAAGATACTCTTCAAACCGTCGGCGGTTAGCTACTTGAGTTAATCCATCAATAGTAACTAATCGCTGTAATTCCAGATTAACGGTTTCTAGTTTTTGCTGTAACTGAGATTGGTGAATCAAGCGTTTTACCCGTTGTCGCAAAACTGGCCAGTGAATCGGTTTGGTTACATAGTCCATTGCCCCCACTGCAAATGCCCGATCGACTGACTCTTGATCCTCAAGTCCTGTAATCATTAAAACTGGAGTGTGTTTACTACAATCAAGAAGTTCCAACTCAGTGCAACACTCAAACCCATCCATATCTGGCATTATGGCATCAAGAAGTATTATGTCAGGGTGCTGTTGGTTAAAAGCAGTTAAAGCTTCCCTACCATTTTGAGCTTCCACTATTTTATAGCCTTCTCGCTCCAAGAAATGCCGCAGGATCATGCGGATAAAAGGTTCATCATCAACAATTAGAACTAAAGATTGGCTTTCTTGAGCAGTGGCATTCATGGCGTTTCCTTCGCAAGTTCTTTTTCTAAGGCTGTTCTAACTTGTTCATACTCCTGGTATAGTTGCGAGAGTGATTCTACGCTGTTTTCTAATTTACTGCTGCGTCCTTGGGCTTCTAACACCCTGCAAAGCTGCGCTAAGGCCATCGCTCCGATAAAGCCACTGCTAGACTTGAGTTGGTGGGCTGCCTTCCATATAGTTTGGGCATCCTGAGTTGCGAGCGCTGTGCTAATATTTTCCACCAGTTTCGCTGTCTCTGTAAGATAACACTCAATCAGTTCAGAAAATATAACACTATCTCCTCTGACCATATCCCGCAAGGATTTCAGAATATTGAGATCAATTTTGGCGTTTTTTAATGTCTGGTTTTGCCCTTCTTGGAGGATATTTTGCGAAGTTTGCAATTCTTTGGACATCACTCGATCTTGTTTGACTATGGAAGGGAATTCAATACTTCTTTGACGTGGGCATTTGCTGAGTGCTTGAGCTAAATCTTGAAACTGAATAGGTTTGCTAATATAGTCATCCATACCAGCAGCAAGACAGACTTCGCGATCGCCCCGCATCGCATTGGCAGTTATTGCAATGATATAGGGGCGAAAACCCGCTTCCCATTCTTGACAAATTCTCCGGGATGCTTCTAACCCATCCATTTCAGGCATGTGGATATCCATCAGCACTAGGTCATAAGGCTGTTTTTGCAAAGCCTTGAGTACTTCTACTCCATTGGTGACGACATCCGCCTCATAACCCATTTTCTGTAACATCAGTAAAGCAACTTTCTGATTAACAACCGTATCCTCTGCTAGGAGAATCCGCAGTGGCAATCGATGGGCTAAATGCCGATCTACCAAGGGAAAATGAGAAATACTGGCTGGGATCGGCTGATTTCCCAAAACACGGGTAATAACATCGTAGAGTTGAGACTGTTTAATAGGTTTGGTCAAAGAGGCAGCAAACTGGACATCACCAAAGTCAGAGAAAGTTTCTCCTCTACCCAAAGAGGTCAGAATCACTAAAGGTAGATTTTGACAACCAGATTGTTTGCGGATTTGACAAGCTAGGGTTATGCCATCTATTTCCGGCATTTGCATATCTAAAATGGCAATATCAAACTGTGTTCCCTGAGCAAGTTGAGCTAAAGCTTCTTCACCTGATTTAGCAGCATAAGTTTCCATTTTCCAAGACTCTGCTTGCAAGCTGATAATTTGGCGGTTGGTCAGATTGTCATCTACAATCAACAGGCGCTTTCCTTCAAACTGCATCGGCGAATTACTAAATTCACCTTGCTCTGATACAGCAGGCACTTGGGCTGTAATGGTGAAGTAGAATGTTGAACCTTGGGAAGTGTAAGGAGATGATAATAATTTTCCACTTTTCCATCTAGGGCTAGGATTGCCACCAACAAATCCTTGACTTTCTACCCAAAGAGTGCCGCCCATCATCTTACTTAGCCGCTTGCTGATGACTAGTCCTAGTCCTGTGCCGCCATATCGTCGAGTCATGGAGACATCAGCCTGAGTGAAGGGGTGAAATAAGCGCTCTATTTTCTCTGGTGTGATGCCAATACCTGTATCTTGGATAGCAAATTGAATTTCGTAGAGAAGTTGCTCTTGGACAAGAGGTATTGGGGATCGGGGATCGGGGACTGGGGACAGGGAAGAAATTTCTCGATCCAAATCCCCATTACCCCTTATCTCCAGAGGTGGCACCGAGTTCCCTAATCCCCGATCCCCATTCCCCAGTTCAACAGATAGTACAACTTCTCCATGTTCAGTAAACTTAATCGCATTGTTGAGGAGATTCATTAAGACTTGGCGCAGACGTGTCATATCGCCGATAATCTGGGTGGGAACTTGCGGATGGATTAGGTAAGCTAGTTCAATGTCTTTTTGGGCAGCTTTAGGGGCTAATAAAGAAATAGCCTGTTCTACACAGGCTCTCAAATCAAAAGGCTGTTCTTCTAATTCCAGCTTTCCCGACTCAATTTTAGAGAAATCTAGAATGTCGTTGATGATGGTGAGCAAAGCATCTCCGCTACTGCGAACTGTTTCCACAAATTCTTGTTGTTGGGGCGTGAGGTCAGTATCCAGCAGTAGATCGGTCATGCCAATAACAGCATTCATTGGAGTCCGAATTTCGTGACTCATCATCGCTAAAAACTCACTTTTTGCCCGATTTGCGGCTTCTGCCTGACGTTTTGCCTGCTCTAAGGCAAAGTTTTTCAAAGTAAGTTCTTCCCGTTGGCGCGTTTCTTGTTCCAGTAAGTAAGCCTGTGCTAAAGCAATACCCAGTTGAGCCGCCACTGCTTCTAGTAATTCGATTTCGTCTTGTGTCCACTGGCGAAAATAGCTGCACTGATGTAAGCCGATCGCACCATTGGGTTCTCCTTGATAGGAGGTGCGGATTGACAGCATAGACTTGAGTCCAATTTCTCGGCAGGTAGGTTCAACTCCCTGGAGTAAAGGATCGACGTAGACATTTGGAGAAGCGATCGCTATTTCTTGTGCCATCATCTGCTCAACATGTGGATTGTTGGTCATAGGAACTTCCAATTTCAACATGGAGCAGTAACCGGGAAGTATATTATACTCTGC
This sequence comes from Nostoc sp. 'Peltigera membranacea cyanobiont' 232, assembly GCF_002245985.1. Taxonomy (NCBI): domain Bacteria; kingdom Bacillati; phylum Cyanobacteriota; class Cyanophyceae; order Nostocales; family Nostocaceae; genus Nostoc; species Nostoc sp. 'Peltigera membranacea cyanobiont' 232. Next base: position 62,090 of record NZ_NOLK01000038.1, on the reverse strand, counting down.
TACTAAGGGAATTCGGGGTGTGGGGTCGCTAATGTAAGAATGAATCAGACAGCGTTCAACTCCAAATGCTTGGCCAATTTGGGTAGCAGCCGTCTCAAAGATTTTGCTGGTATCAAGACTTTGACGAATTTCCTGAGTAATTTGTTCAAGTAGTAGGGTTCGATGCAATTGCCGTTGCAGTGCAACTTTTGCTCGTTTGTTTTCGGTAATGTCATGATTTATCCCAATCGTGGCAACAGTTTCTCCGTGTTCATCCTGTAAAGAGACTACAGTTGTTTCGCAAATTCTCTCACTGCCATCTTTACGAATAAAGTATATTTCCTCTGACCAGCGTCCTTGCTGGTTGATTGTTTCGAGAATTTTGGTGCTTAATGTTGCGGCTACTTCTGGCTGATGCAAAATACTGACATGTTTAGCCAAAATCTCGACTTTGGTATAACCAAACATGCTTTCGGCAGCAGGATTCCAGTCAATAATATTTCCGGTTAAATCTGTGATAATTACGCCATCATGCATATTTTCAAAAGTGAGGGCTTGCCGACGCAAACTAGCTTCAGCTTGCTTGCGGTGGCTAATATCTGTCTGAATTCCAATAAAGTGGCTTAAGTTGCCATTTTCGTCATGGATAGGAGAAATACTCAACTCATTCCAGAACAAATTACCATCTTTTCGATAGTTGCGGAGAATAACTTTGCAACTTGTTCCAGCTTGAATAGATAAGCGTAGTTCATTGAGTGCTGATTGCTGGCTATCTGTGCGTTGCAAAAATCGACAGTTTTGCCCAATCACTTCATTAGCACTGTAGCCTGTTATTTGCTCAAAGGCATAGTTGACGTAAATAACTGGATTGCAGGCGAGTCTAGCATCGGCAATAATAATTCCATTACTGGTAGCAGCAAGTGCCCTTTCCCTGAGTCTCAAGGTTTCTTCAACCTGCTTTAAATCAGTAATGTCAAACATAAACCCCCTCAACATCGTAGCAGTTCCTGCTTCCTCAACTACGCTAACAACGTCTCGCAGCCAGACAACTCGCCCATCGACTGCTAACATCCGGTACTCCAATTCGTAATTCTCGCACCTAGCAGTTGCTTCTCGGCAAAAACGAATGGACTTTTCCTTGTCATCTGGATGCAGATGATCGCTCCAAAAGTTTTCTTCGTACCATTCTGCGATCGCATAATTTAACAAGCTTACTGCTTGCGGCCCAACGTAAGTAAATCGCCAAGTTTTCAAGTCTAATTCCCAAGGGATAACCTTGACAGTCTCTAGTAACCGTCGCAGACGGTTTTCGCTACCGCGCAGGTCAATTTCTACCTCTTTCTGTTTAAAAATCCTGTGAGTTAACTCCTGATTTATTGCTGTTATATGCTGGTTACTTGCTTTCATAGTTAGAGCAAAACATATTGATAATGTCAGTGTAGCAACAAGCAATAAGCCTGCTATCAATACTACTTGTGTTAACAACCCCGGAGTTTGGATGGAAAGTCTCTGCCAGAGTAGGACTACAGACATTGAGAAGAGAATCCCTAGCAACAGAGCTAGTAATTTTCGTTTGCGGAAAAATATCACAGCTTTTAACCAGTCATATCGGTGCTGTTTGACCATTTTTTAACCCTCCAGCACTTTCAGGGTTAGCTTTTACTTTTAAGTAATCTGAAATATCAATGGCAAGGGGGCAATTACGGAAGTTTGTTAATATATAATATTGGTAGAAAAATTTAATAACTTCTGGTTCTACTTAACTAAGTAGCCGAGAATAAATCGAAGTAATTTAAGTAATGTAAAAATCTTGAAATTAGTTTGTAGTAAGCACTTTAGTATTTACTGGAAACCCTTAAAATTAGCTTGACAATATGCTCGTTGGTAACATCCAGAATTTTGAAGTGAAGGGTGAATTGCCATCTGGAGTTTTAAGCAATGTCTTTGAAGGGCTACGCCTACACATTTTTAATTCTTTGCGATCGGATTAAGAGCAAGGGTTAAAGGGATTAAATCATCCCACGGCGACGAAAACATCGTTTGTCTGACTACATCCTACCGCGATCGCGACGCGACGCTATGGTTTTCTTGAATTGCTGTAGGAAAATTAAAGTCATTAGTCATTAGATACTAATGACTAATGACTAATGACCAATGACCAATGACCATTACCTGTAGTTTAAATCACAGCTTCTTCGCGTTGACAATCAAAAACAACCATGTAGGAAGCATTTGGTATTTCCTGGGGGAGATGACGCATATAGCCATCGGCATCAGAACGGCTGCGGAAGCGAGCAACAATTTCCCTTTGCGTATTAGGAACTAGACGAGCGATCGCCCAAGAATTGAGACGTTCTTTATAAGCAATAGCTTGATTGTCTGATTTAGAAGCTTGGTTATCCGTATTTTCTGGCATAATGATGTTATCCGTATGAAGTTTAATGAAAGGCGTTAATTAGTTTCTAAGTAGGAATGCACCAACGCTTTTTTTTATGCTGCTGCCACCTTGTTATTCGATTATTAATAAGTTGTCAACACTGAGCGCTATATTTTAGACCAACTAAGTTGTTATTTTCAGATAGCTATGAATCTCAAAGCCTTAATTTGCAATTGTTTTCAGCACACAATAATGCTCAAGCAGAAAGTTCGGCAAATATTGGGTTTACATGATTTGTATCCATACACACAGGTAAAATCAGTATCAGTGCTAAAACTAACAACAATGTCTTAAAAAAGACTATCAAAGACTCATCAGAGGATGAACATTAACGTGCATAAGATTAATGGGCGTGGGCACACTTCTAATTTTCGATGAGTACGATGCCTAGGTTGGGCTGCACACCTACGGTAAAGCTATATTGCGAGCATTTACGTTTTTTATTTTGTAGTTATTTGAGAATACTTAAAATTTAATAATTTATTTAGATAGTAAAAAATGAATTTTTATTCATGTTTACAGTATAGCTTTTTGAACAATATATAGTGTAATCGTTTAGGGACTTCCAATTAAAAAAATATCCAATTTTGTAGGGTGCGTTAGCGACAGCGTAACGCACCGCCAGATATCTCGGTGCGTTACGGCTTTCGCCTAACACACCCTACTGTATATTTTATTTTTTGGAAGTCCCTTAATTAAAAATATCTTGACTAATTGCTATAAACAAAGTTAAAATTCCTCCGGTAAAATTATAGTTGTGATAATGGAAATACCATTTGTAACATCAATCATTCAAAAAGTAGCAAAGGAAATAGGAGCAGTAGTTTTAGTAAACCCAGAATGCACCTTTATGGGACTGATTACCTTTAAAAACGGGAATAAAACTTTTTTTCGGACTACCAGATTTAGTATTAATTCATCTGGTTCAGTAGCAATAGCTAAAGACAAAAGTGTTTCGAGCTTTTTTTTAAATAGCTTCGGCTACAAAGTTACTGAGGGAAAAACATTTTTCAGTGAAGAACTATGCGAAGAAATAGCTAACATTAGGAATATAGATGCAGGATTCTATTATGCTAAAGAGTTAGGTTTTCCCGTAATCGTAAAGCCAATCAATCTCAGTCAAGGATTATTTGTTACAAAGGTTCATAATAAGCAAGAATACTATCAAGTAGCCAAGAAAATCTTGCAAAAAGTCTCTGGATTTATTGTTGAACGATTTTATAGTGGCAATGACTATAGAATTGTGGTACTTGATGATGAAGTCGTTTCGGCATATCAAAGAATTCCTTTATTTATAACGGGAGATGGTCAATCTAATGTTTTAGAACTCATGCAGCAAAAACAGGAAAGTTTTATCAAAAATGGTAGGAAAGAAATTATAGATTTTGAAGATTACAGAATAAAAAAAAACTTGCGAAGACGGAAGCTAAATTTTAGTAGCGCGATCCCTAAGAATAATATTGTTTATCTTTTAGATAATGCAAATTTATCGACTGGGGGCGAGGCAATAGACTTTACAGAAACTGTCCATCCTGATTTTAAAAAATTAGCAGTAAGTATTACAAAAGATATGGAACTGAGATTAGCAGGTGTGGACATTCTTACTAGTGATATAACCTCACCAATCGTAGATTATACAATTATTGAAGTAAATGGCGCTCCTAGCTTAACTCACTACGCATCATTTGGTGAAGTTCAGACCCAGAGGGTAGAAAATCTATATCTCAGAATTCTCAAAATACTTGAAAACGAGAATAATAGAGAAAAGTAATGATTTTGGGTGGATACGGAGCAATTCCTACTCCTATTTAGTTATCTTTTCATCACTCCTTATCTAATAGGGATTCAAATTCAGCTTGTAAGGCTCTTATATCCGCCAATCTGGTGACTAGTAAATTATCTTTACCAGCATCACTTAAACGTACTTTCCAATAACGAATACTATCTGAGTTGTTCAACCAAAACTGAATCACGGTATCTACTACTCGATCTAGATTCCAACCCCATTTGGCTGGTACTGATTCTACCGATTCTATAAACGTATCTAGTGTACAGGTATGCATTCCCAAGTATTCCACTCCTTGGTATGGTGGTTTTTGCCCATTTTGCTGCTGGTGATTAAAAAATTGCAAAAGTGGAGATACTCCTACAATATCAAAAGTGTATTTCATTTTAGTACTCCCAGTTTTAACTTACTTGCAGGAAAGATTTATTTTTTTAATATAATGTCTGACAAGTAACTAAAGCATCTAGAAAAAGTATGGTTTTCGTCTATATCATAGGCATTAAACCTCAGTCAAAAATTAGCACTAACAAGCCGAGAGTGCTAATTTTTTTTTGATAGTTTGATTTATTATTAAAGAGTTTGAGGTATTAATATAAGATGGTTCCCAGTTTGCGGGCTAAGGTAGATTTACCAGCACCCCCAGAACCAATAAATTAAAATTTTCTTCACGTTATGTTTGCATCTCCCTTTTCAAGCTCAAGAGGGTAAGCATTGCTCACCCAAATAACCGTCTTCAGGGCAACTCAATCCGCCGCTACAATAGTACCACTAGAAGGATTATGCCGAAATAGTGATATTATGACGACTGCTACAACTGTAAAAACTGAATATGAAGCGATTATTGGTCTAGAAACCCATTGTCAGCTGAGTACCAACACCAAGATTTTCTCTAATAGCTCTACGGCCTTTGGTGCTGACCCAAATACTAACATTGACCCGGTTTGTATGGGTTTACCTGGGGTCTTACCCGTACTCAATGAAAAAGTATTAGAATACGCTGTCAAAGCTGGTTTGGCACTGAATTGTCAAATCGCTAGATATAGCAAATTTGACCGGAAACAGTATTTTTATCCTGACTTACCCAAAAATTACCAAATTTCTCAATACGATCTACCGATCGCAGAACATGGTTGGTTAGAAATAGAATTGGTAGATGCTGAGGGGAATCCCAGCCGCAAACGTATTGGCATTACACGTCTGCACATGGAAGAAGATGCAGGAAAATTGGTACATGCAGGTAGCGATCGCCTTTCTGGTTCTTCCTATTCTCTAGTAGACTACAATCGCGCAGGTATACCATTAGTCGAAATTGTCTCGGAACCCGATCTGCGTTCTGGATTGGAAGCTGCTGAATATGCCGAAGAGATACGCCGGATTGTCCGGTATCTCGGCGTGAGTGACGGGAATATGCAAGAAGGATCTCTGCGCTGCGATGTCAACATTTCTGTACGTCCAGTGGGACGAAAGGAATTTGGTACCAAGGTAGAAATAAAAAACATGAACTCCTTCAGTGCCATCCAACGGGCGATTGACTACGAAATTGAGCGCCAAATTGCCGCCATCGAAGCAGGCGCGAGCATCATCCAAGAAACTCGCCTGTGGGAAGAAGGCGCTCAACGTACAAGTAGTATGCGGATAAAGGAAGGTTCTAGCGATTATCGCTACTTCCCCGAACCAGATTTAGCACCAATTGAGGTGACGGATGCTCAATTAGAGCAATGGCGTAGCGAAATACCAGAATTACCAGCCCAAAAACGCCATCATTATGAAAATGAGTTGGGGCTTTCGGCTTATGACGCGCGAGTGTTGACAGAAGATCGTCCAGTAACGGAATATTTTGAAACTGCGATCGCATCTGGAGCAAATCCCAAAGCTGCTGCAAACTGGATTACTCAAGATATCGCCGCCCACCTTAATAAGCAAAAACTCAGTATTACTGAAATTGGACTGACTCCCACCAATTTAGCTGATATCATCACTCGCATTGAAACAGGCAAAATTAGCAATGCTCAAGCTAAAGAAAAGTTGCCAGATTTGCTCAGTGGGATTTCTCCTGAAAAAGCTTTTGCAGGTCTTGAGTTAATCAGCGATCCTAGTGTACTAGAACCCATCGTCGATGGAGTCATAGCTGCTAATCCCAAAGAACTAGAAAAGTATCGCAACGGTAACACCAACCTTAAAGGCTTCTTTGTCGGACAAGTTCTGAAAAAGACAGCTAAACGTGCCGATCCGAAGCTGACTAATGAATTGGTGGAAAAAAAACTGAACGCCTTGTAATTCGTAATTACTGTTCAGTAAGAGTTTTAGACATTTTACAAGTCATCTCTCAAGTCAACTTTATTGGGTGAAGGGCAAAGGAGAAGAGGGGAGTTGCAGTAAGTCTTTTCCAATGCCCAATTCCCAAGTAAGTATTTTATCGGTGTTTCTTCATCAAATCTTCATATAAAAATTGGTGACAACCCGCATACCTAAAATGATATAGTGTGGTAAGTAGATGCACCCTGATGATCTGGAGAGCTGCCTAAGTAGCTCTCTTTTTTATTTTGTTTCACAGTTTTTATGGAGAAGCTTCATCAATTCTTATAAAAAATCTTAATAAATAAGTATTAACCCTTAAGTAAGAAAATATATATCGGAATAAAAAGATGCACCGTAACGATCTGGAGAGCTACTTAGGAGCTCTCTTTTTTCATATAGGATTACTATTTGATTTTTGAACGAAATTAGGTATTGTAGAGGAGCCAGTGCGTTGCGGAGGTTCCCTCCGTTGTAGCAACTGGCGTTGGGTTAGAACAGAGTTTGTAACGCACTCTTATCAAGGGTTTGATGCCGTACTCTCCGTGCTAACAGATCCTACGGATATTTTCAGAAATCAAATCGGAAGGCTATATTTGTCTTTCGTCATAAGAAAGGTAAAAACAATTATGCTAATCGCCAACTGGTGCATTATTATTGCCATCAGCAAATAAACTCACAATGAAGATTAAGGATTGGGGGAAATTCCTAACTCCTGTACAGACGCGATTAATCGCGTCTCTCCTAACTCAACACTTTGCTAAAGCACAAATTGACCTATCCAAACTGATAGTTGTAAGGACGAATAATGGCAGATTGGCAAAAAATAACAGGTGGTGTCACAGCACCAAGGGGGTATCAGGCGGCAGGAATTACCGCAGGGTTGAAACCTTCGGGGTTGCCGGATTTAGCTTTGATATTCTCAGAGGTGGAAGCGATCGCAGCTGGTGTCTTCACCACTAGTCAAGTTAAAGCTGCCTGTGTAGAATATTGTCGTCAACGCTTGCAAGCCAAACATAGCACTCGTGCGATCCTTTGTAACGCTGGACAAGCAAATGCCGCTACAGGTAATCAAGGCTACCTTGATACCTTAGAGTCTGCTCTGGCAATAGCCCAAGCACTGAACATCTCGTCTGAATCTGTCTTATTGGCTTCTACTGGGGTGATTGGTCAAAGAATTAAGATGGATGCTTTGCGAAGCGGAATTCCGAAAGTAGTAGCAGCACTATCAGAAACAGGCTCAGATGCCGCAGCCGGAGCGATTATCACTACAGATTTGGTAACAAAATCCATTGCCCTAGAGACAACCGTAGGCGATGCCTCCGGCGGGCTGCGCCAACGCCCAGTACGAATTGGCGGCATTGCCAAAGGTTCCGGCATGATTCACCCCAACATGGCAACCATGCTAGCATTTGTTACTTGTGATGCTATGGTTTCGCCAGCCCTTTGGCAACAAATGTTAGCAAGGGCGGCTGATAGAAGCTTTAATTCCATCACAGTGGATGGTGATACCAGTACCAACGACAGCTTAATCGCCTTGGCAAACGGTCAATCTCGCACCCCAGCAATTACAGAATGGGGTGCAGAAGCAGAGAAATTAGAGGCCATGTTAACAGCAGTTTGTCAGCATTTAGCCAAAGCGATCGCTCGTGATGGTGAAGGTGCAACCTGTCTAATAGAAGTGGAAGTAACAGGGGCCCATGATGAACTCTCAGCCAGACAAATAGCCAAAACTATCGTTGGTTCATCCTTAGTTAAATCTGCAATCTTTGGACGAGATCCCAACTGGGGACGTATCGCCGCCGCCGCTGGACGTGCAGGTATACCTTTTGAACAAGAAAACCTGCAAATTAAGTTAGGGGATTTTTTAATGTTGGAAAACGGACAACCCTTAACTTTTGATCGTGCAGCAGCGAGTGCTTATTTGAAAAAAGCGGCGATAGGTGCTTATCTCCAAGAGGATACGGTGTTAATTTCTGTTAATGTTGGCAATGGTTATGGTGTCGGTAAAGCTTGGGGTTGTGATTTGAGTTACGACTACGTGAGGATTAACGCCGAATACACTACTTAAACTTCTCACATCTATTTACTAGGTTGAGAAAACCATAACTAATTATTTGTGCAGAAGTTACGAACAAAAAGATCCCTGACTTCTTGAAGATGTCGGGGATCTGAGCTTTTCAGTCGAGAGCAAATCAAATAGGATTGTTATATAAATCATAATCCCAACATAATAGTCATTTATAGATAAAAGCTTCCTGATAGAATGGTGGTGTTCCAAAATTATTCGCTATTACCTTGGCGGACGGTAAGAGAAAATATTGCCCTCGCTGTAGACTCGGTAATGAAGGGTATACCCGCCGATGAGCGAAACGCTATTATCGAAAAACATATTGATATGGTGGGTTTGCGTCCCCATGCAGACAAACAACCGGGAATGTTATCAGGTGGACAAAAACAGCGAGTTGCGATCGCCCGCGCCTTAGCAATTCGTCCCAAATTACTCTTGCTAGATGAACCCTTTGGTGCATTGGATGCACTCACACGCGGCAATTTGCAAGAACAACTGATGCAAATCTGCGAAGAAAATCAAGTAACTGCCGTCATGGTTACACATGATGTCGATGAAGCAGTACTATTATCTGACAGAATCGTGATGCTAACCAACGGCCCCGAATCTAAAATCGGTGACATTTTAGAAGTAGATATTCCCAGACCCCGCAAGCGGATGGAAGTAGTAGAACATCCCAGTTACTACAGCTTAATGCAAAACTGGTATTGGTACAGAGTTTGCCGAACTGCGGAACTATCGCACTAGTGACGAAGCCCGGAATCAACTTTAGTAGAGACGCGAAATTAATTTCGCGTCTCTACTAATCACGGTTAATCAACCACAAAATTGTTGTTGGTTAGTGACAATCCAGCAGATAGTTGGGCAAATTTTACCTGAGTAAACCCAGCCGCACTGCCATCTTGGTCAAAATACAGTCCACCTGTAGAATTATCATAAATGAATCGTTGAGCGATCGTCGTTGCAGATGTTCCCAGAGTAAACTGATTAGCTGAGAGTGAACCTATTGACAACCCGCCACCAAAATAAGCAGCCGATACCTGAATGAGTTCATTAGCTGCGTTGAAGTCATAAATAGTAGCAATACCTTCTTCACTGTAACCATTGAAAGCAAAGGTATCAGTTCCATCTCCTCCATAGAGGGTATCATTACCGTTGCCACCTGTCAGAATATCATTGCCATCTCCCCCAAAGAGGAAGTTATCGCCTGTTGAACTTGTAGCATTCAAACTATCGTTACCAGCGCCCCCATTGAGGGTGTTATTACCAGAAGCGAAAAAAGCAGAGAGATAATCATCGCCACCGCCACCGTTGATGGTATTATAGCCTTCTGAGTCTTCAACATCCAAGAAATCATTGCCATCCTCGCCAGAGAGGATGTTATCGCCTCTTGAACGGATAGCACTCAAGGTATCGTCGCCTCCACCACCATTGAGGGTGTTATTGCCTACTGAGCGAGTGTCGGAGCTATTGTAGTAAAAGCCAGAGATGTCAAGAGAATCATTGCCATCACCCCCAGAAAGCAGGTTATAGCCTGGTAAACTACTAGCATTCAATGTATCGTCACCTGCACCACCATTGAGGGTGTTATTGCCTAAAGAGTAGGAGTAATCGTAGGCATCAAAAATGTAAAGATAATCATTGCCATCGCCCCCAGAGAGCAGGTTATTACCTTTTGAACTGCTAGCATTCAATGTATCGTCACCTGCACCACCATTGAGGATGTTATTACCTGTTGAACTGCTAGCACTCAAACTGTCGTTACCAATACCACCATCAAGGATATTATCACCTGCACCACCGTTGAGGGCATCATTTCCCGCACCACCAATGAGAGTATCATTTCCCGCACCACCTCTAAGAATGTCATTACCACTCAAACCGTTGATGATGTCGTCACCTCCTTGACCATTGATGACATCATTGGAGTTGTCAAAACCTGTAATATTGTTGGATAGGTCATTGAGGAAGGTAACAGTATTCTTATTGAACAGGGTAGTTTGAGTGGAATTAGCATCAAACACATCAAAACTGTCGGTGATGCTGGTTTGTCCATCAAACAAGATATTGCCAATAGCAGGTCGTGAAGAAGTTGCTGGCAGATTATCCAGGTTTTCTAATTTGAAGTTTTGCAGAATGACTTTGCTACCAGCAGAACCTTCAAAGGTAATTTCTAAGTTGTTACCATTTTGAGTTAATTGTAGATTTTGAGCAGTGAGGGCAGTGAATTGATCGCCTGTAAATTGCAAGGTATCTGAGGAGGCAATCACGGTTGCTGAGGGATTTGAGCCTTTACCTATGCCACCGAAATCGGTAATAACATCAACGCTGCCGCTAAAGTCGTAAACAAATCTATCATTGCCTGCGCCACCAGTTAGGGTGTTATTACCTCTGCTCCCGGAGAGGGTATCGTTGCCACTGTTCCCCACAATTAAGTCATTGTATTCTGTACCTAAGATATTTAATCGTTCGATATTCTTGTAACTAACCCGATTCGTACCTGCCGTAATTGAGCCAGTGTTAGTAGTGGCATTGTAAGTTGAAGCGATCGCCACAGCAGCATAATTGTAATTGACGGACAACACATCGTCACCCTCACCCCCATCTATGGTATCATTGCCACTAGCGCCCCCAGAGAGGGTATCGTTGCCACTGTTACCCACAATGTTGTCATTGTAACCTGTACCTAAGATATTTAATCGTTCGATATTCTTGTAACTAACCTGATTCGTACCCGCTTTAATTGAACCAATGTTAGTAGTAGGATTGAATGTCGTTGTAATTCCCCCAGTAGTATCATTGTAATTGACGGACAACACATCGTCACCCTCACCCCCATCTATGGTATCATTGCCGCCATAGCCTGTGGAAAGGGTATCGTTGCCACTGTCACCCACAATGTTGTCATTGTAACCTGTACCTGAGATATTTAATCGTTCGATATCCTTGTAATTAACCTGATAGGTGCCGGCCGTAATTGAGCCAGTGTTATTAGTAGGATTGAATGTCGTTGTAATTCCTTCTGTAACACTGACGTAATAACTGTAATCAACGGACAACAAATCGTCACCCTTACCCCCATCTACCGTTTGATTCTCTAAACTTAGATAGAAGGAATCATTGCCATCGTCTCCAAAGAGGAAGTTATTTCCTGTTGAATCCTCAGCCCTCAAGGTATCATCACCAGCACCACCGTTGAGAGTATTATCGCCTGAAGACAAGAATATACCATCGTAGTAAGTGGGAATACTAGAGATATCAAGATAATCATTGCCATCACCACCAGATAGCAGATTATTCCCTGATGAAGCCTCAGCCATCAAGTAATCGTCACCAGCGCCACCGTTGAGAGTGTTATTCCCTGATGAGATAAAATTAGGATCTGCTCTATAAGTAAAAACACCAGAGGTGGTGAGAGTATCATTGCCATCGCCACCAGATAGCAGGTTATTGCCTTTTGGAGACTCAGCATTCAAGTAATCGTCACCAGCGCCACCGTTAAGGGTGTTATTACCTAATGAGGCAGTATAGCCATAGCCATAAGGGTTTATAAAAATGTAAGAGGCGTAGAGAGTATCGTTGCCATCGCCACCAGATAGCAGGTTATTGCCTGATGAAGCCCCAGCATTCAAGTAATCGTCACCAGTGTCACCGTTAAGGATGTTGTTGCCTGTTGAATATTCAACATCCAAGATATCATTGCCCACACCACCAATCAGAGTATTATTCCCTGCACCACCCCGCAAACGGTCATTACCACTTTTGCCGTCAATTTTGTCATCACCTCCCTGACCATTGATGACATCATCTGAGTTATCAAAGCCGTTAACATTATTGTTCAGGTCGTTGAGGAAGGTGACTGTATTTTTGTTAAAGACTGTGCTTTGGGTGGAGTTGGCATTGAAGACATCAAAGCTATCTGTGATACTAGTTTGCCCATTAAACAGGATATTGCCTAAGTTTACTTTGGCTCCTGTAGATGTGCTGAGATTATCCAGATTTTCCAAGGCAAAGTTTTGCAGGATGACTTTAGGACTATATAAAGGAAACGGTTCAAAGCTGATTTCCAGATTGTTGCCCTTCTGAGTCAGCAGTAAATTTTCGGCATTGAGGGAATCATCGTAAGAAAATCTTAACGTGTCTACTTCGGCAATGACTGCTGCCGATGGATTGATGCCTTTACCTATGCCACCAAAATCGCTGATGGTGACGACACCAGAGGAATCGCCTGGTATATCATAAATATCGTTGCCGCCTCCACCAGTCAAGGTGTCGTCGCCACCGCCGTATAGGGTATCGTTACCGTTGGTTCCAATGATACTTGCCATGACTTTTACCTACCTCAATCTATTTTTTTTAGTAACTTAAATTCAGAATCTGCTGTTAGTGCTGTTTTTGGGCACAAACAACTCGCCGAAATTTGACGTTTTCGGCATACTTTATCACTCACCCTTGAGGATCGGAATATTTCTCGAAAATTTGCCCATATAATGGCTTGTACGTAGTACTGAATCTAACTATCTCCAACTATCTAAGCCTTAAGCGCTGTACAAACTAATGAGGGTATGCATTCAAGGTATTTGGTTATTTTGGGTTAAATAAATTATCTTTGTTCAGTAGAAATCACTGAATAAACAACAAAAAGTCTTCTAATTGAATGCCTAAAAATTACCGTTCATATTTAGTTTTTTGCCAGTGCCTAAGTCCTACTAGCTTAAAAGTAAGATAGAGATTTTTATGCCCTCCTTGTGGGCTATGTTCCGTGAGTATCTAGCTTGAACATAGAGAACATCTTAATAGCCCTCAGAATAACTACATAGTCAATATCTTACTTAAATGTCTGTGCTGAATCAGCATTTTTACACAAGCTTCATATTATTGACCAATCAATGTATATACGAATACTGAGCTTTGTATATTCTTTATATTCTTCTAATTTTTAATGCCTACCGAGGGCTACATTTACACCGATAATATTATCTGTGCAATAATTGCGATCGCTGACCAAAACGACTTCCATTGAGCAATAGGAATGCAATATGCTAAAAATAGCACCTCGCAAACCGTACCTGTTGGCGATCGAAGAGCGCTAATTCCGATTAAACAACCACAAAATTGTTGTTGCTTAGTGACAATCCAGCAGATATTTGTGCAAATTTTACCTGAGTAAACCCAGATGCACTGCCATCTGGGTCAAATAACAATGCACCTGTAGTGCTATTGTAAATAAATCGCTCTTCGTTAGTAATTGCAGATGTTCCGACGGTAAACTGAATTTTCTGAAGTGAACCTATTAATAACCACCCACCAAAACCAGTCTCTGATACTTGAATAAGTTCATTTGTGGCATTGAAGTCATAAAGACTATCGACACCTTCTTGTTAACAAATACCTTGCTTCTTCTGTTGCTGCTGAGTGCTACACCCAACATAGCAACTACCAGGGTTCCCAAAACAGTTGTCGGTTGAGGAACCGCAGATGATTTAATCTGATTCGGACTCGAATCGAGCAATTGACTATTGTCAATGAGTATTCGTTCGCTTTTAGCGTCTCGTAGAGAGCGTCATTACGAATTAGTAATTGTAAATGCTCACCCCGCCAGCCGATACACAATCACTTTTCCTTTCCAATTTTCTTCCACAAATACCAGATACTCACCATTTGAACGACGAAAAGCGCGGATACCATAGGGTATATCAATCCAGCCACTTTCGCTACCAACTTCTGGGCCTGGTTTTAACTGTTGTACTTGCGCTCCCGTCTTGGCATTATATACATATACCTCTGCGGTTTTGACTGTCACGGCAAATACACGATCTCCCGCCACACTTATGGCCGCTGTAGATACTTCACGTTTCCCGGTGGTGTCGTAGGGAATCACAGTTCGCCACTTGGGAGTACGATTTCCTTTACTCCAATTGTCAAAACGGGCAATCTCAGATCCAGCAACTCCAGTATCATCACCGAATGCGGGGCGATCTACTGTGAAGCCTGACAAATACATAGTATCTGTTTCGGGGAAATATTCGATTCGCCGGAAGTCGTTAAATATGTTGGGAGTTGTTTGCTTTTCCACCGAACTATAGTTGTAGATGGGATTGCCTTTAGCATCTATTCCCTGTAAAGGATAGTGGCGAATGCCATTTTCTGTTCGCAAAGCTTTCCAAACATCTCCTTTGCTGTCTACCCACCAGCCGCCGACATAGGGATAATCTTTGCTGGTATCATATTCATTCTTTTCAAATTTGCCATTACCGTTGCGATCGCGCCAGATCCATTCCCCTTTTTGTGGTTGATTCGGCGGCCAATTTCCAGCGAGAAATGGTTTGTCTGCGCCATTGCTACCGACAAACATTCCGGCTGGGATAGCGATTTTACCATCTGTGGCTGGATTAAAACGATATATTTGCAGGAAGCTGTTATACATATCTGTGAGGAACAAAAACGGCTTCCCTTTGATGCGGCGAACAAATGTTCCATCTGGCGATGTATGCAAACGTGGATCTTGAGGATATTTGAAAGGATTTAAGGTGTAGGCTTTGTAAGTCCATTGCTTACCAGCAGGCTGACTGTAATCCATGAGATAGTGTTCTTGTTTGGTGAATAAATCTACACCATCTGTTTTAGGATCGGCATCTGCATTATCGACGAATATCAATCCCAGCGATCGCCATATTAGTTTTCCCGATGGCGAAAATTTCCGCAAATCTGTTCCCGATTTGTTGAAACCATTACTATTTATATAGATATTACCTGAAGCATCTGCACCAACTCCGGTAAGCCCGTAAAGCTTCAAATCTCGAACTTCACCCGCAACTTCTGTATAGATACCACCCTTAGAGCCAAAACTACCCGTCTGCACTGGCCGATCTTTGATGTCATAAATCAACATTTGCTGACGCGGGCCATTTTCTGCCACTAACAGCTTACCTTGACGATCGATTGCGATCGCAGTTGGTTCAACGATATCTGCAATCTGTTGAGGCAATTGCTTTCCACTCTGGGAATAATGTAAAATCTTGGCAGGATTACTACCATTTTTACTTTGAATAATCCACAGATTTTTTTGTGAATCAATAGTTATTGCTCCCGGATTGTTAATAGTAAAGCTGCGTAATTCCTTCATCGTCTCAGTATCGTAGACACGAATGTGGTTAGCAGCAAAATCGCTCACATACAACTCACTTCCTACAGTTGCTAATCCAGTGACTTCACTTTTAGTACTGCTAATTAACATACTTTTATCCCAGCCACGCCCTTCAGGAAACGGTGCAGGTTTTCCCGATAAATCATAGCGTCTAACGCAGTGCCAAGCTGTTCCTTCAGGGGGATAATCTTCATCGGTTTTGCCCTTCGATCCCTGAGTCATGGCAAGGTAAATATATTTACTATTTGCGGTTACAGCTATGCCACCTCCACGACTCCAACCGTGAGTATCCCCAATAGCACCAATAACCTTACCATCTTTATATATAGCTGCCTCCATTCCCGCCTCATCCCAATGGCTGTTGGTATAAACTGTGCCATCAGGTGCAACATACATTGCCTCAATATTATTTTGTACCCGCAGATTTCCACTGCCAATAGTGTTACCTATCCATGATGTTTTGTAGGTAAGCCTGGGTGTTTCAATATTGTTTTGTACCAGCAGATTTGTACTGTCAATAGAATTACTTGTCCACGATATTTTGTATGGAAGCGTCGGTGTTTCCGTTGTTGCCCAGTCCGTTGTAATTCCAAGGGTAGTAACAATAAATCCAACAGTCAAGCTGAGTAAAAAATTGAAAGTTTTACTTCTTGGAAAATATCTAAAATTAGATAAGTTTTTGATATGCTGATTAAGTTTGCAACGAAGTTTTCCTAACTTCGTCATTAATTTATTTATCATATAGTTTTTCAGCTTTTAATTATTTATATACAATCATTTTTTGGGAAATCAGTAAAAAATATAATTATTATAAATGAACGATGATTTTACACTATCTTTATAAAAATCCTTTGATTATTTAATTTTTCAGACAATATCTCTAAAACCTTCCTGGAGGTATTAATAGCTACTGATTAGTAACCAAAAATAGTAAATATTAATACATGATATTTCTATAATTGTTAACTTATAGTGAATTTTGGCTCTCTCTATCTAGCATTTACCTTTGTTAATTGACAAGTATCATATATATCATAATCAGTGTTGTGTAGTTAATAAAAACACAAGGTTTTATCCCTTGTTGACGTTGACATATAAATAGTTTATAAATTGGTGTTCTATATAAAAATCTTCTTGCGAATGTGGATTCAATCCGGTTCTGGAAATTATAGTAATTAATATTTTGAATATTTTCTAGGGGCTTACATTTGTACATACCTACTGTTTTTATATATTTATAGGAGACATATTAGTGAAAAATAAACCAGAAAATTTTGCCTCATCGCCTGCATCTATCCTTACTTTGGGATTAGGCTGGTTTCCCAAAAACCCCGGAGGATTAGAAAGGTATATTTATGAATTAACTCATAAATTAGCAGCCAATAAAGACCAGGTTGAATTATGCGGAGTTGGTCTACCAGAGGCTGAAATCAATTCGCCAATTATGCTGACTAACTTAGCTTCTCCCGATAGTCCTATTTGGCAAAGATTATGGTCGATCAGAAGTAATTTCCAGAAAACAAGAACAAGCAAACCAGATGCTATTAATCTGCACTTTGCATTATATAGTTTTCCTCTTTTAGATATTTTGCCAAAGGGTGTACCAGTTACTTTTAATTTTCATGGCCCTTGGGCTTCTGAGAGTCAGCAAGAGGTAGTTAATAAAAATCTTAGTCTTTTGATCAAACACTGGCTAATAGAACAAAACACTTATAATCGCTGCGATCGCTTCATTGTTCTGAGCAAAGCATTTGGTAAAATTCTACATGAGAAATATCAAGTACCGTGGAGCAAAATTAATGTTATTCCTGGTGGAGTTGATATTGATTGGTTTCAACCAAATTTATCACCCCAAGAGGCTTGTAAACAACTAGGCTGGCCAAATAATCGCCGGATAATATTTACATCCCGCCGTTTAGTACATCGAACAGGAGTTGACAAATTATTGCAGGCTTTGGCTATAATTAAGCCCAGAATACCAGACGTTTGGCTAGCGATCGCAGGTCGCGGTCACATCCAAGCCGCACTCCAACAACAGGCTACAGAATTAGGACTAAATGACAACGTTAAATTTTTAGGTTTTCTCCCTGATGAGCAATTACCTATAGCTTATCAAGCTGCGGAATTGACTATAATGCCTAGTCAATCTTTTGAAGGATTTGGATTAGTAATAGTTGAATCTCTAGCCTGTGGTACTCCTGTTTTATGTACACCAGTCGGGGGAATGCCAGAAATTTTATCAGAATTTTCACCCGATTTAATTACTACTTCAATAGAAGCCTCAGCTATTGCTGAAAAATTAGAACAAGCGCTTTTGGGAAACATCCCCATACCTTCACGTTCGGACTGTCGCCATTACGCCACCACACACTACGACTGGAATCAAATCGCCCAACAAGTACGGAATGTTTTATTAGCTTAAACTAGAGACGCAAAACTCTGCATCTCTATATTGTATTATAAGGAAGTTTTATGAGAATTTTTTTCTTAGACCAAAGTGGGAAACCAGGTGGTGCAGAATTGTGTTTAATAGATATTGCTAAACCATATTCCCATCATGCTTTAGTAGGTTTATTTGCAGATGGGCCATTTAAAGATTTACTACAGCAAAATCATATCCCAGTAGAAGTTCTTGCAACTCAAGCAATCCCAGTTCGTAAAGAAAGTAGTTTGGTGCAAGGATTAAAGAGTTTGGGACAACTTGCACCTTTGATTACTAAGGTAATTAAAAAAGCACGTGAATACGATTTAATTTATGCCAACACCCAAAAGGCATTAGTTGTTGGAGCATTAGCAAGTTTTTTTAGTCGTCGTCCTCTAGTTTATCATTTACATGATATTCTTTCCACAGAACATTTTAGCCAAACTAATCTTCGCATTGCTATTAACTTAGCTAATCGTTTTGCCTCATTAGTAATTGCTAATTCCCAAGCTAGTAAAATAGCCTTTATCCAAGCAGGAGGATGCTCAGATATAATCGAAGTTGTCTATAACGGCTTCGATCCAAAAAATTATCAAACTGATGAATATGACATTAGTAAATTGCAGGAAAAGTTAGGATTGGAAGGTAAATTTGTCGTCGGACACTTTAGCCGTCTTGCACCTTGGAAAGGACAGCACATTTTAATTGATGCCCTTGCCAAATGTCCGCAAGAGGTGATAGCTATTTTAGTGGGTGATGCCCTGTTTGGCGAACAAGATTACGTCCAGAAGTTACACCAACAAGTTGCCGAACTGGGACTAGAAAACCGCGTTAAATTTTTAGGATTTCGTTCCGATATTCCCCAGTTAATGGCAGCTTGTAACTTGGTGGCACATACCTCTACTTCCCCCGAACCCTTTGGTAGAGTGATTGTAGAGGCAATGTTATGTGGAAAACCTGTAGTTGCAGCAAAAGCTGGGGGTGTAATGGAATTGGTGGAACACGGGCTTAATGGTTTTTTGGTGACACCAGGAGAACCCCAGGAACTTGCACAAGTAATTATCACCTGTCTTCAGGAGACGGAAATAACTGCAACTATAGCTAATAATGCCAAGACTACTGCTAGTCGGCGTTTTGATGTTGCAACTATTAATCAGCAAATTGCCCAACTGTTGTCTCACAGATTCTAGTACACTGTGGCAGAAGTAGGGGATTTTGGCCAAGATCCCCTACAAATAATTTGGGATAATTTGTTTTTTGGAAGCCCCTTATCTTACATTGTCTGGTTAAATAATATGAGTTGTTGAGCGATCGCTAATCTTGCTCTCAACTTAGCTACACTAAATTAGCTACGCAGATATTCTAAGCGATCGCATTAAGCCGCTTCCCGCAATTGTGGTTGTGACGACACACTCACCTCTGGAAACGAAAGCGAGAGCTGTTCTGCTTGAGGGACTGCGGCTTGCTGCAAAACTTGAACTTCGATATTCACGCTCACCAAATAACTGCCTGTATCAGCACCAACCGCTTCAGCAATTAATTTTGCAATGTCTGGGCGTTTGGCAGTTAAAGGGTCGCGTAAAATACACCGATCCCATTCATGTTTGGCAGTCGGATTGAGGTTGAGAATGTAATGCTTCATCATCGAACTAACCCTTGAATCCATCTTCTGGAAGGTTTTCACACAGCCGTTAGGCATTTCATTAGGCTTTGTGGACGCTATATCTATTATAGTATATTTGTACTAAAGTTGGTCAATATCTGAGTGAGAAAGTAGAGTAGATAGACTCTTCATCGCAGCGCACAGGTGTACATTAGCCATATTTCTGTGCTACATCCCATTATTTTAGGGGCGCGAAGAATCGAAGTGCGATACCGATGGCCGGCAAAGCCACGCGCAGCATTTCGTAGAGAGCGTCATTTTGAATTTTGAATTTTGAATTTTGAATTGTTAACTATTCCCTTTTTCTGCAATTTGGTGGCGCGTTTAAATCCCTAATCCCAGAAAATCTGCCCATAGGTAATTCTAATAAAAAAATATTGCAATTAAGCTTACAAAGTAACGCATAATTTTATACAAATGGCTATATGGTAAATCTCTATATAATTGACCTATTTGTGATTGGTCTACTTCTGCTGATGGTAACATTAGGGTCAGGCTGGATTGCTCGCCTACCTCTTTCCTTTGCCATTATCTACCTAATAGTTGGTATTTTTCTAGGCCCTTATGGCTTAGGACTGATTCAATTACGTCGAGATGAAGTTTTCAACGCTGAACTGCTGGAAAAAATAACAGAACTTGTAGTAATTATTTCTGTCTTTAGCTGCGGCTTAAGAATTGTTCGTCCTCTAAGGTTGGGCATTTGGGATATTACAGTGCGATTGATTGTATTTCTGATGCCAATTTCAATTTTTGCCCTGGCTGTTGTGGGTAAATTATTTTTAGGAATGAATTGGGGAGAAGCAATTTTATTAGGAGCAATTCTTGCACCTACAGATCCAGTATTAGCATCAGAAGTACAACTGACCGATACAAACGACCAAGATGAGTTGAGATTTGGTTTAACTTCTGAAGGTGGGTTAAATGATGCTTTAGCTTTTCCCTTCGTTTATTTTGGTCTTCATGCGTTAAAAGATGATAATTGGGGGAACTGGTTTAAACAGTGGATTGCGGTTGATTTAATTTGGGCGATCGCAGTTGGCATTATTATGGGAATTGTCGTTGCCAAATCTATAGTTTGGATTGAAAAGAAAGTTCAAAAACGCCGTGCTGCTGATAAGTTAATGGAAGATTTTATTGCTATCAGCACAATTCTAATAACTTATTCTTTAACAGAAATGGTTCATGGCTATGGATTTTTGGCAGTATTTGTTGCTGGATTAGTTGTCCAACGAAGTTACAGCAATCCTGAAAAACCACTAGCACAATTAGAATTTGTTGAACAAGTTGAAAAGCTGCTGGAAGTTGGAACAATTTTAGTATTGGGTTCAATATTGTTATTGCAACCAATGCTCAATTATGCTATGCAATCTTTGTTGGTAGTAATTTTGTTATTATTCCTAATCCGACCTGTAGGAGTTTGGATTAGCACAATAGGTAAGCGCCCTCTAGACTCACACCGCCGAACCTTTCATCCAGGAACTCGTTGGTTATTTGGATGGTTTGGTATTCGCGGTGTCGGCTCATTATATTATCTCGCCTATGC
Source organism: Nostoc sp. 'Peltigera membranacea cyanobiont' 232 (assembly GCF_002245985.1). Classification (NCBI taxonomy): domain Bacteria; kingdom Bacillati; phylum Cyanobacteriota; class Cyanophyceae; order Nostocales; family Nostocaceae; genus Nostoc; species Nostoc sp. 'Peltigera membranacea cyanobiont' 232. Next base: position 40,747 of record NZ_NOLK01000038.1, on the reverse strand, counting down.
TTTTGGTAATGGCTTAAAAGGTGAAGCTGCCGAAAAAATTGCTTGGATAACTTACACCACTATCGTAGCTTCTGTGATTATACATGGCACCAGTGCAACTCCATTAATGAAGTGGTATGAGCGCAATTTTGCTAATCAGAAAAAATCTACTCCTCCAGCCACAATTGATGAATTTGAATAAAAGTAATTTTTGTAGAGTGTGTTATGCCGAAGGCTAACGCACCTTAAATTGTTGATGGTGCGTTACGCTAAAGCGACAACGCACCCTACAATTTAATTTTCTAAACCTGTGTACTCCAAACCAGAGAAAGGCTTTGAATCTTACTCCCCAACGCAACGCTAGTAAGGAAGTGCTTGGTGGTTAGGATTCTCTATTTACCTGTTACCTTTTCAATAACTTCTTTTGCTTTCTCACCAAAACTTTCTGGAGGATTTTGTTCTTTCTCAGCCTTCAAATTTCTTTCGTAAGTCTTCTCTATAGTATTAAGATTTTTGGAATCTTTTATTGCTTGCTCATAAGCTTCTTCTCGTTCTTCTTCTTGAACGCCAACACCTGGATCGTATTCGTTTGCACGATTAATTTTTTCTTCAGAATTTGGTTTATACTCTGGAGGTACTAGCTTCAATTCTTCAAGTGTAGTTGCATAACTAGCTTGCTGAACGAAAATAAATGAACCTGACAAGCTGATGGAAACCATCAAGCAAACAACTAAAAAGCTTGAACATAACGCTTGTTTTAAAGTTAATAGAATTTTTTGCATGGAAAAACCCTCCTAGTTTTCTCTTATAAGCCTTGGTCATGTATAAATACATTCAAAATTTAAGGCTCACAGGCATCCTAAGTGTTTAGGTACAGTTCTTCCTTCTACCGCAAGGTATATTAATTTTTACCTATAGTTCAGTTAATGTAATCTGAACGTTTTAGAATCTATACCCATAAATAAAGGCGGGCAAGATGCCCACCCCACAAGATTGGGTAATTTATTTGTTGAAAATCCCTTATAACCAACTATGATTAATTTTAATTCCTCGACTTTGCATTACTTCTTCAAATAAATCTGTTGGGAGTGCTTCTTCCACAGCAAAAACACCTGGTTTGTTGAGTTTACCTTCTAGGAGTAATTGGGCAATACTACCTGTGCCACAACCAGAAGCTATCGCTGTATTTTCATGCACTACAGTTGAACAATAAACGGCAGTTTGACCATTTTTTTGTCCTGTAACTTCTGAACGAACTGCTACCCCAATTCCACTAAAGTTATTAGTGACATCTGTCATTGAATGGCTAACATGAGATAGAAATTCAATCATGTAACGACGCTGCATTAACCATTTAGGAAAAACGTGTGCTGCAATCCAAGTTAGGTGATTGTAAAAATCGGGAATAGAGCCAAACTTAGTAATTACAGTTTTTACTGATGGGAAAGCTTTGGGTAGTGTAAAGGTTTCTGGCATATCAAACCAGTAAACTCCACTGCGTTGATATGGAGGTGGAAACTCAACTATTTCTCTTTCACTATAAGGCTTAATTATTTCCCATTTTCCATCTATCCAAGCCTCAAAAGGATACTGCAACCCCAGAAAAGTTGTCCGCATCACTGTAATGCCAGCACCACCAGAACCAGACACCAAATAACTTAAATGGATCTTTTCTGGTTTATCAAATTGTTCAACACCTTGACGTACCATGCTATTAGAAATACCAGGAAAAATCCCAGTATTAATAATTGCCATCACACCAGCAGCAGCAGCTTGTTCGTGATAATTGAGAGCTTTTATGGTATAAGAACGATGGTCGCTGACATCTACATAATTAACGCCTTGAGAAATACAGGTTTCGAGAACATTAGTATCTCGATAGTGAAATGGCCCAGCACAATGAATGACTAAGTTAGAGTTTGCGATCGCATCTCGCAATTTGTCAACTTCTGCCAAGTCCAATACCAAAAACTGTACTTGTCCGCCTGAAGACAAGCTAACAGCCTTGCCAAATTCCGCAGAACGTCCAGTAATCGTAATTTGAGCTTGCGTATGGGTAGCTAGATCCTGAGCAACACTACTACCAATCCGCCCCCGTCCACCAAGAATTAAAACTCTGTCTGTCATTACTCCAGATTGGCAACACTAACCTTATTTCATCAGTTTTGTGTCCTGTTTGCCATCGGTTACAAGTATGACTTGCCTGCTAAGGAAGGAGGACTTTTCGATTATTGGTAATTAAGAAGTTTTTGCGCCTCAATTTGCCTGACTACCGTTAGCGCCGAATAACTCACTCCAGCCGTACCTTCGCCGGGATGGGTGGAATCACCAACCAACCACAAATGCTGAATTGGTGTCCGATTGGCGAACCCAAAGGGGCCAAAGGTGGGTATTCTTTGACCTATACCGCCAACTATACCGCGATCGCGGGCTGTGAAATGGGCAAAGGTACGGGGTGTTGCGGCTTCTTGATGAATAATCGTTTCTGGTTTGAGATAGAAATATTGGGCAAGACGAGCGATCGCTTCTTGGGTAAACTTTTCTTTTAGTCGTTCATAATCTTCAGTCTGCCACCACTGTGCAGGATCGACAAATGAAGAAGCAATAATTGTCGCTTTCCCCTGCGGTGCGCGGCCGTCTCCAGGATGACTAACGGAAACAAATAGGGAATTATTCTCGCCAATGGGGCCATCAGCATCATACAAAAATTGCAAGTGGGGAGGACACCCAATTGGAATGGCGCTAGCATCTACACCCAAATACACCACAAACGCACCCGATGCTTGGGGTAGTTTTTCCACCCGGTTTTTATATCCAGATGGCGCTTGTTCTCCCAATAATTGCACCAAGTTTTGCACGGTGACGTTGCTAACTATGTGGTCTGCGACTTCTGTCCAGACTTCGCCAGTTTTCTGATTTTTAATGACTACAGCAGTAGCTTTGCTGTTTTCTACTTTGATTTTTTCTACAGTGTGGCGCATCAATAATTTGCCGCCATCTCTTTCTAAAGATTGTACCAAGCGATCGCTTAATACTTGCATACTTCCCTGGAGGTGAAACAATCCTTGGGGAAGTTGGGATACACTCAACGCTGTGGCGGCATAAAGTAATGCTGTATTCTCTGCATCCACCTGGGAGTATAGCTTCAGTTGCAAATCTAAAAAAGTCCTCAATCGCTGGTCATTTCCCAGTCCACATAAGCGTAAAGCATCTCCTACCGTAAACAAAGTGAAGGGTACGGTAATTAATGTACTGGGACGCACCGCTTGCGTTAGCTGCCACAAATCCCATAAATTACGGGGTGGTAGCACTGGGTCGCGTCCTTGAAATTCCCAACTGGCATTAAACAAAGTTGCCATCAATTGCCAAAACGGTTCGCTACCGGGGAACTGTTTTTGTCGTTCCTCTTGCCATTTCTCTTGGTCGCGCCAAACGTTAATCGGGGTGGTTTCTCCAGGTAAATATACTGCACAAGCAGGATCGCAAGGCGTTGCTTCTGGTAAATCTATTGACAATTCTGAGAAAATGCGGTGGTGAATTCCCCCTGCTTCCAACCCCGCCACCTGAGTTGCTCCCACATCAAAGGTAAATCCCTGGCGTTTAAACGTCGAAGCACAACCTCCTGGTACGAGAGCTTGATCTAAAATTAAGACGCTGTAACCTCTATGAGCTAATAATGCTCCAGCAGTCAGTCCACCTATTCCCGCACCGATGACGACAATATGAGAGTTACTTTTGTCAAGAGAAATGCTGGACATTGGTTAGTTTGTTTAAGATTCTTAATATATTTTATTTATAATTTTACCTTAATCTCTGAGCGTAGGCGTAGCCCGCCGCAGGCATCGCAGATAAAAGGGCGGTTAGAAACCGCGTCTACACAACCCAAACCTACCTGTGCCGTGTACACACAAGTCATCAAATTACCTAAAACAAAAGAAAAACCTCACCCTGTCCTATCGGACATCCCTCTCCTTACTAAGGCTACGGTGTACACACAAGTCTTTGAGAGTGGCCTCATAGGCTTTTGATCCCCCCAACCCCCCTTAAAAAGGGGGGCAAAAGTCTCTTAAAGTCCCCCTTTTTAAGGGGGATTTAGGGGGATCTCCAACGATTTTGGGTTTCTACAGAGANTGTGTGTACACCGTAGCCTTACTAAGGAGAGGGACAGGTTTTGCGTAGCATAACCAGGGTGAGATATCTCAGGGGTTACGCGATAAATCTTGACACGCTACCCTAAACCCAAAAAATTTGAAATCAACGGTAACAGATTGCTGCACTGTTCAACCAACTTTGTGGCACTGGGTAAACTAGAAATTGTTCCTTTTAAAATCTTTATTGCCGTTTTCGCCGCCTTTTGCATCGCCCCTTCTTGAGGACTTTTCCCGGCTTCTGCTAAGGCTTTTACCTGTTCTAATGCCTCAGCTTTATCTTCTTGAGGTAAATTTGTATCAGCTTCAATTGCTGCTTGTAATTGCGTCAACAATTCCTTAATTCCCGGTTTATCTGGTTCGGGAGATGCTGGTAACTCGTTGATGGTATTTGTTACTGTACCGCTAATATCACCTAAATTTAAAGCTTGTCCACTGGCATTAAAATCTCTGCCTACACTGCCAATTTCAATTTTGCGGCTGGCATCATTGCTGTTAGTCATATTTTTATTCTCTACTTTATTGTCAACTTGAACATTAATTGGTTTACTCGCTAATAATTTTACAATCTCTGCCATATCTCCACTTTGTTGGCGATAAACGACTATTTGCTCATCTTTAGCTTGTAATTGTGCTTTATATTTTTCTTCTACAGCTTGCAGTGCCAGTTGATAATTTTGTGTAAAATCGCTATGAATCTTTTCTTTATCAGCACTATCAGGCACACCAACTTTAACGACTACTACGCCATCACCTTTATTTTCAATACTCTGTAGAGCTAATTCTGTGTCTTCATTTTGATTTTTTACTGTTTGGAAGGCGCTAACAAAAGCTTTCCAGTCGATACCATCGCGGAAAATCAAATCAACAGTATTTAAAACCTTTTCAAAGAGTTTAGTAAATTCTCCTGGTTGAAAGTCGCCACTACTGGGACGGCGTTCGCGGTCGTCTGTTTCAGGCTTGGGATGCTCTAAAAGATAGATAAAGCGACAATCTATATTATCTAATTTGGTTGTACTTTCAATATTCCACGCTTCGACACAAGCACCTGTCATTTGGGCGATGGTGAAGTTAGTACCTACAGCTTGAGCTAAAGTTAGGTTTGCCCGCTCTAAACAAGCGCCTTGGAAGGTGGCTTCTGTAATATCAACATCTTTTAGATTCGCTTCTTTTAAATCTGCACCTATCAGGTTAGCGCCTTTCAGGTTTGCACCAGCATAAGATTTTCCTCGACCATTACCAGTGACGAGTAATTTTATAACAGCTAATTTAGTTAATATGGTGTCGTCAACTCTGGCAAAGTCAAGTTTTTTTGCTTCATAAAAACGGGTGCGTGTTAGGTTTGCTTTTCTAAAATCTGTGTTTTTCAGGGTTGCACCAGTAAAATCAGCATCGGTTAAATCGGCATTGCGGAAGCTAGTTCCACCTGTCGCAGCAAAGGCGAGAGCTAATGAGCGAATCCAAGCATCTTTTTCATCTCCCATTAAACTACGCCAGCCAATGTAAGCGCTAAATAATGTAAAGGCTCCGGCGAAGGCTCCGGCTCCGGCTCTGGCTACGGCGAAGGCGAAGGCGAAGGCTGCGGCGAAAGCTCCGGCTACGGCGAAAGCTCCGGCGAAGGCTGCGGCGAAGGCGAAGGCGAAGGCTCCGGCTCCGGCTATGGCTCCGGCTCCGGCGAAGGCTCCGGCTATGGCGAAGGCTCCGGCTACGGCTCCGGCTCCGGCTCCGGCTCCGGCGAAGGCTACTAAACCTACTGTTAGACTCTTACGAATGGTAATAATAAAAAAAACCAGTATCACAATTAGGGAAACTATCCCGATGATGACGTTTTGAGTGCTTTTGATATCAAAAATATATGCGACCAATACACCATCTAAGATTGAGAAAAACCCTGATATTCCCGATAGCAGCCATGAGGCTATAAGCAACCCAATAGTCCAACGTCGCTGTAGTCCAGCGTTAAGCTGTTGCGTATTTAATTTGTATATGCGATGCGGGCAAGATGCCCGCACTACAATAATTTTACGTTTTCGTACTATACAATTTAGATGCACATCAGCTTACCACCTGTGAAGTCAGCCTCTTTAAGAATCGCGTTGGTAAAGTTTGCTCCTCTAATATCTGCCTTGCTAAAGTTTGCCCCAGTCAGGTTTTGACCTTTAAAAGAGCGACCTCGAAGATTTTGACCGGAGTAGTCTGGCGGCATAATCACTAATTCGTAATTCGTAATTCGTAATTCGTAATTTAGAAAGTCAGATTAAATCTGGGTTTGGGGGTTTAAATCTGTTGATAGATTTTAGAGAATTGGCATCACTGAGATTTTATACAAGTTTGCTGTGCAATATTCCCGATTTGGTGAAATTTTCATCAATATTGCAACTATAGCGGTCTATCTCATAACGGGAGCAACTTCAGAACTTATGCGAGCGGTCTACCTTATAATACTACTCACTAAGAGTAGTAAAGCTTATAAAGGTGCTTAGAGGTTGTTTGAAAAGTAGTTAACTGTGATTTTAGGCACTTGTTGATCCCCCCTAACCCCCCTTAAAAAGGGGGGAACCGGAATTAAAGTCCCCCTTTTTAAGGGGGATTTAGGGGGATCTAGAACGTTTTGCTACTAACAAGAGGACTTTTCAAACATCCTCTTAGACACGGCCTGTCTTAAATATCGCTTGACCGATACTTTTAAGAATTTGTAATATTTCATACACCTCTCTAGCAGAGGTAAACAGGGCAAAGACCCGTGAGAGTTCGTATTGAGGAGTAGGTGTTTGCCTCAATTTAATAAATAAAATATCGTCCCCGTTAGTCAACATCCCAAAGACAGGTTTATCAGGTTGAGGGTTAGCCATCAAATAAGCTAGTGCTTGTGGCAAAGCTGACCAAACCGAAAGCGTAGTTTTTTTAGACTTTAACACCATCACCCACAACTGATTTTGCAGCACTAGAACGTCAATCCGTCCACGCAGTACTTCTTCTCCATCATTCAGCACTAACTCTACTGATGACTCGGCGGCAATTTTAAAGGGAGGATCGTAAAATCCTGCTAGTGCAAGCAAGGGAGATACCACTAACAACATCACTGTCCCCTCTAACAAATCACCTTCGCCACGATGATATAGATATCTGCGCCGCAGTACATCCAGTGAGGTTTTTTCAGCTTCAGTAATTTGAGGTAATCCCTCAAACCACTCCGGGAAAAACTGCTCGTCTTCAATGCGGACTAAACCAAATCGAGTATGGGCATCTGTTAAGCTGGTAATCGCTTCTGTAATTGCTGCTGTCTGTGTCATAGCTTTTGATTTTAGTCTTGCTTCCTATCTATATAAGCCATCAAAATAGCCAAGCCTTGACTAGCATAATTTTTTCTTTTGGCGATCGCAGCTACTCAACTACTTTTATATATAGTGTGAGATTATTCAATTTTTTATTTCACTAGAACTACTACAATTACTATTGATGCTAGATAATGGGAAGGCTTTGACATTTTCTTCCCAATCTAGCCCGGAAACAATAACTAAGACTTATGCGAACTCATTATTGCGGCGAACTCCGAAAAGAACATATTGGAGAAACTGTTACCTTTTACGGATGGGTAGACCGTCGCCGCGATCACGGTGGTGTGATATTTTTAGATTTACGCGATCGCTCTGGAATTGTCCAAATCGTCAGCGATCCGCAACGCACCCCAGATTCTTACGAACAGGCGAACGCCCTGCGAAATGAATATGTTGTCGAAATCACTGGTAGGGTAACGCACCGTCCCGAAGAATCGCTGAATACCCGCATCCCCACAGGCGAGGTAGAAATCTATGCCGATAAAATTCAACTCCTGAATGCTGTCCGCAAACAGTTACCTTTCCAAGTTTCCGTAGTTGATACCGAGACAGTGCGCGAAGACTTGCGGCTAAAATATCGTTATTTGGATTTGCGACGCGATCGCATGGCGCAAAATTTGCAACTGCGTCATCAAATTGTTAAAGCCATGCGGCGTTATTTGGAAGATTTGGAAGGTTTTATTGAAGTCGAAACCCCAATACTTACCCGTTCTACCCCAGAAGGGGCGCGGGATTATGTTCTACCCAGTCGCGTCAATCCTGGTGAGTGGTATGCTTTGCCGCAATCACCCCAGCTATTTAAACAATTGCTGATGGTATCCGGTTTAGATAGATATTATCAGATTGCGCGTTGCTTTCGTGACGAGGATTTACGCGCCGACAGACAACCAGAATTTACTCAGTTGGACATGGAAATGAGCTTCATGTCCCAAGAAGAAATTATCGAACTGAATGAAAACTTAGTTTGCCATATCTTCAAAACCGTTAAAGGAATTGAGTTACAGCGCCCTTTCCCCCGCCTCACTTACGCTGAGGGGATGGAACGCTACGGGAGTGATAAACCAGATACCCGCTATGGTTTGGAATTAGTTGATGTCTCAGATATTGTCAAAGAGTCTGGTTTCAAAGTCTTTCGGGATACTGTTACCAATGGTGGTATCGTCAAAATTCTACCGATTCCTAACGGTAACGATGTAATTTCTAACGTCCGTATTAAACCAGGTGGCGATTTATTCAAAGAAGCCAGCGAAGCCGGTGCTAGAGGTTTAGCTTATATCCGTGTTAGGGATGATGGCGAAATTGATACTATTGGGGCGATTAAAGACAACCTCAGCATTGAACAAAAACAAGAAATTTTGCGGCGTACAGGTGCAAAAGCTGGACATTTGCTGTTGTTTGGGGCAGGGGAAGCTGGTACAGTTAATAAAACATTAGATAGATTACGGCAAGCGATCGCTAAAGAGTTTGATTTAATCGATCCAGAAAAAATCAACTTGCTGTGGATTACAGATTTCCCCATGTTCGAGTGGAATGCTGATGAAAAACGTTTAGAAGCACTCCACCACCCATTCACAGCACCCCATCCTGATGATTTGAGTGATTTAAAAACAGCACGCGCCCAAGCTTACGACTTGATACTCAACGGCGTAGAAGTTGGCGGCGGAAGTCTGCGAATTTATCAGCGAGAAATTCAACAGCAGGTGTTTGAAGCGATCGGTTTATCTCCTGAAGAAGCACAAAGTAAATTTGGTTTTCTCTTGGAAGCATTTGAATATGGTACACCGCCGCATGGTGGCATCGCCTACGGTTTAGATCGTTTGGTAATGTTGCTAGCTGGAGAAGAATCCATTCGAGATGTCATTGCTTTTCCGAAGACACAACAAGCGCGTTGTTTGTTAACAGATGCACCTTCGAGTGTAGATGCAAAACAGTTGAAAGAATTGCACGTTGCTTCGACTTATAAACCAAAGTCTTAAATAAAGCGCAAGGGTAGTACAGAAAGTGAAAGTAAGCCTTTATGGGTCAGTTTCTCTCTAACTCTGAAGAACCCCACCCCGCCGCAAGCGAAGAGGGGAGTATGATGTACCTCGTATGATTAGACATCTAGGGTGCGTTACGGATTTCATCCTAACGCACCCTACAATACTTATTTTTTTCACCATTCAAATCGCAATCCGGTTCGGTTAACGTGTTCGTCTCTCGAATATCCCCCCAACCCCTTAAAAAGGGGGGCTTTTTCTAATCTTTACCCCCTTAAAAAGGGGGTCGCCGCAGGCGGGGGGATCTTATCCGAACCGTATTGATTCAAATCGGATTCCTACATTAGTTAAATATACTATGTACTGAAAAAACACCTTTTTTGGGAATGCTGCTGAGAAAGCGTTCTCGAATTGAGTCTAATTTATAGTCACAAATTAAACTTAATATACCCAGTAAAACTGGTATGATAACTATGTTTGTAGGTAGATTAATTCCGATTAGCAACAACGCTATAATTGTCAATCCGAGCGTAAAATTTTGACAAAAGTTTTTGACTTTATTTATCAAAACTAAAGATTGCCGACAACTAGGGCAATGCTTTGTATGTCTGTGCCAGATATCGTATAATTCCTCATCGCTTAATTCTTGAAAAGGTGCTTCTGCTACTCCCTGCCATGCAGGTTTACCACCGCCAAACTCATCTAACCATTTGCGAAAAGTAACGATGCCAACGTCAGCTATTGAAGGCATAAAATATGACTTTTGCCAAGTTTTATCGATCGCAGATTCGTTAACAGCTTGGGAGTGCATCATTGATAAATCTTGGTTACTCAACTTATAACTAGATGAATGTTTTAACCCAGTTTGTAAATATTTGGGTAGAAGCTCAAACCAAAAATTACGTTTTTGTGGAAGGCTATCAGCAATGAACTTACCAATTTGCTTACATGAACCTGATTTTGTGGGCACAAAATATAACTGAAATAAAGCAGATTTACCGTTAGAATATTTGTAGATTGTTGTATTAGAACAAGGTGGACTGAACTTCCGAGTCGCATCCATATCTTTGTTAAAAATATTGTAACCAGAATGCTTTAAAGTAAAACCATCTTCAGCAGATATTTCTCCCAATACTTCAAAATGTTCTATAGGGATAGCTCGTTCCGGTGAAAATCCAGCAATTCCTTCATGCAAAAATTGGGCATGAGAAGGGTCAAAACTACTTTCAACAGAGACAGTGTAACCAACAGGAACTTCTGACATAAACCAATCGGTCAACGAGCTATCAAGTTGAGATTCTGGCATCAGGGCAGGTTGCTTTGAAGTGCTATCTTCAAAAGCAGTAGGACTATTATCTGCCCAGATCCATAGTAATTCTTGTAGCACTTGAGTCGGGTATGTTGTTACTTGCGATCGCTCGCTATTACAGGCAACTTTTAAAGCCTTTTCATCACTCAGCATGGGAATATTTGTACATTTTCCTGCCCCATCAAAACACCAACCATGATGACGACACATTAGGTTTCCATTTTCATTGATACTTCCTAAAGATAACTGCGCCAATTTATGGGGACAAGTATCATCCATCACTACCCAATTTTGATGTTTGTCTCTCCAAATTACCAGCTTTTTTCCAAGCAAAGTAATGGGGGTCGGATAAGAGGGTTCTAGATAGCTGAGGGGAGTTATTGGATACCACTGTTTAGTCCAGGAGAAGTTATTTACCATCAAATTCGCTAATGTATTCAACTTTTTTAATTAGGATTGCGATCGCCTACTTCCACCCCCGACACCAAGACTAATACTACAGGGGATTAGCCTCTACTACCACTTCTGGCAGTGGAATAAACTCTGTTTCATCTGCCACGCTAGCAAAGCGGTAATCCCGCCAATCGGCTTTTGCTTGCTCAATCCGCTCTGGTCGGCTAGAAACAAAATTCCACCATTTGTAACGTGTACCCAATGGTTCACCACCAATAACAATACACCGAGCAGCAGCAGCAGCAGAAACCCTGACTTCATCCACCGGCTCTAGGATGGCGAGGCGATATGGCTCTAGCGGTTGCTCATTAATACTCAAACCTTCTGTGACGCTGTATACTGCCCTCTCTGAATAACCTGTGGGGATAGTAAAATGAGCATTGGCAGACAGCACTACATCTAAATAGAGAATAGGTGAGAAAACTTTGACAGGTGAGGTGTAGCCAAAGGCTTGTCCTGCTATCAGTTTGATGATAGCACCATTCTCTTCCCAGGTAGGAAGGGTAACAGCTGGATAATGAGTGAAACTTGGGTCGGTTTCTTCGTATTCCACAGGCAAGGCGACCCAGGTTTGAATGCCATGAATGGTAGCTTCATTTTGACGGTCGATATCGGGCGATCGCTCTGAATGTACAATCCCCTTTCCCGCCGTCATCCAGTTTACAGCACCCAGTTGAATTTCCTGCACAGTGCCTAAACTATCGCGGTGCATCAAAGCACCATCAAATAAGTAAGTTACGGTGGCGAGATTGATATGAGGATGTGGTCGAACATCGATACCTTTGTGGGGTGGTAAAACGGATGGGCCAAGATGATCGAAGAAAATAAACGGCCCAACCATTTGACGATTAAGATATGGCAAACTGCGACGGGCAACAAACCCACCCAAATCTTTAACTTCAGGTTCAATCAGTTGAAGTATTGCCATAAGTGGAGGTAATTGGTAAATGCTGGAATTATTATAAGTAGATCCACCAGAAAAAGCTAACCTTTGTGAGTTATTTGTTTGTGCGATCGCCTCGGTTGGATACTTCGTGCGATCGCTCATCCGAATTTACCTAATCGTTTGGAGACAGGATCGCGGGAGGGAACTTCACAGCAGTCAAATCAGGAAGAGTCACTTGCCTCAAGCTTAAAACAATCGTCCACAAGGAATTGTTCCCCGACGGATTGCATGACCGCTAGTTTCGGAATCATCCGCCCAGAAGAACTGTTTTAGATTACTGATGCATTCAGAATTGGGCGCAATGGCGATGCCTTCATTGTTAATATTTGACATCGAACTTGGACGTTCGTAACCCTTGCTGATGATGAATTTGCCTTTCGTTGGCGAGCCAACAGTGGTATCAATGGCGAGTAAAGTTGAGCGGTTGCTGCAATTGTCATCGCAATACGCCCATAAAGTCTCATTATCGCGATCGAAGGATAAATCCATAATCTTCGTATTACCACTGGCAATGGTAGCGATCCTCTGATACGTAGAGTCAGAGTTGAGCGCGTAGGCGTAAATTTGTCCATTCGCTTCCAGTCCAACGAAAAACAATCCCGTGCCGTGTAACGGATAATTGGCTGGGTTGTACGGCTGATTGGTACTTTCGTCTATGAATCCATTAGCCTGCAAATAACTATCTGGAACCCAGGCGATCGCTTCCAAACCTAGATTAGTGGAGCTAACTGTCGGTAAATTAGAAGTTAAGTTCCATTCCTTGATGGCATTGAGGGTGGTGGCACTGCTGCTGCTGTCATAACTCAGTACGCTGAAGCGGTTCGAGCCGCTACCATCTCGCTCAGTAGAGACATAGATAGTTGTTGAAGAAAGCTCGGCTTTGGTTACGCCTTCCGAATCCGGCGCACCAGTCCCATTGGGATAGCGCAACGTTTTTCCAGAACTCCAACCATTAGTAGTATTTTTGACAAAAGTGCTACCATTCCAAACCATGTTGTAGAGTTTTGATGGTGAATTTTGCACCGCCCACAACACCGCTTGTTGGGTTCCAGTCGCAGGGTCGTAGAACAAACCGCTAAGATTACCACCGAACTGGTTAGAGCCATCAGCAGTGACTACAGTTGTGGTGCTAGGCCATGGGCTGTAGGTAACAGCGGCCGCTACCAATTTCGCACTCAATAAACTGATGCCGCAGGCAAAAGACAGCTTTGCGATCGCCCAAGAAGATATTGCTTTACATTTCATTATTTGATAATCTCTGAGAAGAATTAATGATTGAAACCCATGCGCCGTCAAATTTTCGATGCATAGATTGTTTGGATTACGCGGCATCACAAAAGTGGGTGTGAAATCCACTCTAGCAATTGGGTATAACTAAAAAAATGACAATTAGTTAAAATTTTGGTTAAAATTAGCTATTTTCACGAAATTTTCGCCACTCCCAAAAAGCTGCTCTTGGAATATCCAGAATCTTGGGTGATTGAAGAAGCTTAATCCAATTGACGAAATTTGGACAAAATTAGGTATTGTAGGGTGTGTTAGAACGCAGTTCGTAACGCACCATTATCGAGGGTTTGGTGCCGTACTCTCCGTGCTAACACAACGCCAGTGACGCTCCTTCTGCTGACGGAGACGCTACGCTAACGTAGCTACCGCCCAAGTCGGGAAACCCGCCCACACGACTGGCTCCCCTACGGATCTTTTCATAAATCAAACCGGATTCCTATATATGATTTGGCGTGGATTGAGTTTAAAAATCAGGCTAGTGTTTACGATATTTTTACTCCTAGTATTCATAGCAGTAATTGCACGGTGGCAATTCTCCTTAAGAGAACCCCAGCTAGTACCAAAAGAAAGCAATTACGCGATACATACTCGACAAAATTTTAATCAATCTGATTTCTACCCAGTTGCACAAATTCCATCTGCCAAACTTTACAAACCTATTGGTGACTGGGTAGGAAGATTAATACTACCAACAAAACAGCAATTACAAGATGGTTTAGATTGGGTATGGATGGAAGTGCAATATGCACCACCGACAGCACAAAATTTGCTAGGAAAGATTGTGCGTCTAGAGTGGAAAAAGAATGAAGATTTGCTTGCTAAAGTTAAAGCTGTAACGCGAGATATAAACTTCACTTCGGAAGTTATTAAAAGTCAAAACCAAGGTAATATTCATCCTTTTCGACTAAATGGAGTTCGTCAGGTAGGGATTTTACGTTCTTTGGCTGGTGCAAATCCTCATGATGATGCAATTGTTGCTTTAGATGCAAATACAATAATTGATGCAAATCGAGAACAAGCTATTTTGCAAATTGGACGCGAACCTGTTTTGGCAACTGGTAGATTTTATGGGTTGGTAAAAATAATTAAACCGATTAAATCTAGCGACGAAAGCCTTTTATCTACAAATGATAAGCAGGATAGGGATTATTTCTCTGTACAGCACTATAACCCCAACTCAAATAAATTTGATGGCATTCAAGAAACTATTCGTATTCCCCAACAAGCAATAGATACGCGAAACTTTGCGCCTTCAAGTCCGCAGCAAATCGAAAAATCACCTGCGGGTGAAGATGGTTGGTATATTTATGGTGCTAAAGATGCAAATGCTGTATTTATAGTAAGCGCCCTTGCACCTCGTTCTCTATTTCAAATTCAACCCCATCAAATCATTACTGGGAAAGAATTAGGGATAAATTATATCAAAGAGGTAAATTGGCAAAATACTGATAAAAATAAAGGTAAATTAAATACTGCCTTGTTAAAACCTGTAGAAACATCTATATCAAAATGGCAACAGGGCGATAAAGCGATTGTACTACACTTATTCGGTGGAATTGGCGGACGTAAAGCTGAAGCGATCGCAGTACCTTATACTATCACCGGACATTTCGCTTTTGGAATTGCAGAAGTTGTCCGCGACGAGTTTACTAACGAATTACGCTTTGAGACTAAATACCATCAAATTTATGCCCATAACCCTGATGGAATTATTGCCGGAACGCATACATGGGCTGATTATATGGGGAATTTGCAACGTGGCTGGCTGGCAACACGTCCAGTATCAGATATTCTGATTAAATTCGATCCTGTAACGCAAGATTATGATTTTGATGGTATTAAACTTTCGCCTTTAAAGCAATTCCAGCAACAATTACAGGTAACAATGGCACGTTATCGCGTTGGCGATGGTACTGGTGGGGCAATGGTATCACCTGGTACATCATGCGTCCAAGACTCAAGCCAAGCACTTTATGCTGCGATAATGGCAATTAAAAACCAAGTTGCTAAAACTCCTCAAATTCAAACTTGGGTACGCGCAAACCCTAATCATCCACAAGCATTACGCTTTCAGCAGCTAGTTGAATTAGGTAAATCTTTAGAACAACAATTAGCACCCTTGGGGATAATTCGTGCTGATTGGCAGAGTCAAGCAGGTATACTCGCAGGTACGGGAATCGGAAAAACGACGAAACCATTTCAAGATGGTAGTATTTGGGCTGGTTTGACAACATGGCGAACAATAATGCCAAGACAAGCACACGACGACCTCGCCACAATATTTTTCAAACATGGTGCAACTATGCAAGTATTGCGAACCAATCAAGTAGGTGGTTGGCAATCCGATATTATACCCATTGCACCAACAGTCTTTTTAGGACAATTTAAAATACCCTTTACTAATATTTCACCACTTTCAGTTATTTTAAATCGTGTTCTAGCGTCGTTAGCAATTCCTACACAACAAGATTGGTTAGTTATTGTTTTACTGCTGATAGTTTATAGTATTATTGCCATACATTATGGCTGGAAAATGGGATTTTTAGAGGTAAAAATTTGGTCTGCAAATTGGATTGAAAAATGCTTATTAACGTTACGTTGTTTGTTTACACCTGCGATTACTGAAGAACTCTTTTTTCGAGTTATTTTGCTTCCTCATCCTAGCGAAATCACCAATTGGTTAAAATGGAGTTTATGGGCATTAGTGAGTTTAGTCTTGTTTATTTTATATCATCCATTGAATGCTAAATTATTTTTTAAAGCTGCAATTCCCACATTTTTTAATCATGTTTTTCTTACTTTAACTTCATTGTTGGGAATTATCTGTACTGTTGCATATACCTTAACAGGATCTTTGTGGGTGATAATTTTAATTCACTGGGTAGTAGTAGTAGTTTGGTTAATTGTTTTTGGAGGAATCACAAAATTAGATAAAAATCAGAAAGCTTAGAGGCAATTTCTAAACTAAAAATAAAATTATTGTAGGGTGTGTTATATCAAGTCCGCTTAATCACTTACGATATGTCATTGCGAGTGAAACGGAGTGGAACGAAGCAATCGCTGCTGACTCTGCGATTACTTCACTTCGCTATCGCTGCGTTCGTAATGACAAGTATTTATCCAGACATGATATTAGCTCGACTTTATCCATTTTTTCGCAATGCGATACTCCTGCGGAGTCGTTGCACGAACGCCTAAGCTGAAACCTATATGGGACAGTAGTTTTACTTTTTGATATTCATCGAGAATCTGTGACGTGGAAAAAGTATGTGCCAAAAAGCCAGGGTTTTTGCCGGATAAAGAAAACCGAGTTTTTAATTTTGGATAAAGTCGAGATTAGAGGATGAATGAACAAGTATTTCGCTGTGATTTTAGGTACAAGAATCAAAGTCCCCCTTATTAAGGGGGATTTAGGGGGATCTAGAACGTTTTAATACCTGTTACGAACTTCGTTATATAGCGGTTATCGATTGGATGAGAACACCAAAGTCCTTGCTGTCAAATCATTTCAGCAAAGTTTTTGTATCTCACTGAACTGCACACCGCTATAACACACCCTACATACCTAATTTTGTTCAAAAATCAAAGGGCAAAAGATATTTTTACACTCATTGAGATGCTCCCATTATATTCGCCCAATACTTTTAAAACATCATCTAATCCAGATGTAAAGGATATGGGTAAAAATAAGGCTAAAAAAGGTTTTTTTGGGAGATATCTTATCTATAATCTTGCTTTTGAATACTCCCTAAACGAGCAGAATCACGAATATTGTAGTCGGATCGAGTAAAGCGATTTAGCTGCATTTCAAAAAATTCTCGATTTGCTTGTAAATGTTTGGGATTTTGGTCATCTAAAGGATATAAAAGTGCAGTTCGCAAGGCTTGAATTACCGCAGAAGTGACACAGTACATTGACCGTTGAAAACTCACTCCCAACTGAATCAACATATCTTCTTCACCCCGGCAATGTTGGCTGTAGTAATCAATAAGATACGGGGGCAAAAAATGCAACATATCTTGCATTAATAATGTGGGAGGAATACCAGCAGTACCCACTGGAAATACATCAGCGTAAAGAATACCATAATGAAAGTCTTTTTGGTCTTCTGGTATTTGACGCGCTTGAGCATTATAAGATTTTGTGCCTCGGAAGGGTGCGGTGCGGTAGAAAACCGCTTCGACATAAGGTAATGCAGCTTCATATAGCCACATGAAACCCTTGGATTTGGGGACAATTTCGTAGCATTCGCCACGAATATAAACATGATGGTAAATCGGACGACCTGCGATCGCAAATATACGATTAACTAAGAAGCTCATTGCCTCTGGAACGCTGGTAATGGTACCTTCATCATAGCGATCGGACATTTCAAAGAACACTGGGGCCATGACTTCCCAGAATAAGCCCAGATTAGCGTAGTATGACATCTGGCGGCACTGTTCCAAAAACATATCTGGGAACAGCTTGTAAAGCCCCAGCATGACGGGGTTGCCTTGGAAGTAAGCTTTAATTGCTCGGTCAGCGTTGGCTTTGTATTCTTCAGAATCTAGGTAAGGGTCAAATTGTCCCCCCATCCCTCTGTGCCACAACATCGCCCGCATACAAGCTTCCGCAAATTCCATGTTAATGCGATCGTGGAACAAGTGATGCAACAACTTCGGCATTTTGAAAGTTTCACCCTTCTCAATAAATGCCAAAAGTTCTGGATGTGCAGTAGCTTCACCGCGCCAAATTCGTAAATCGGCATCATCGCCAGCGTAATGATTATGCAGTTCTAAATACTCTTTGGGTAAGAAGTATTTAAAGAACGGAAGTGGGTTTAAAAATTCACGTTCGGCAATATAAAGTAGGTCACGCCAGTAAAAATCCATCGGCACAGCATAAGCTTTGTATAAACCGATGATTTGCATCAAATTTTCTGGAGTATCGGGTAACATTGCACCGCCAGCTTCTAAGCGGTGAATTACATCAGCAAATTCGTGTTTGGAAGGAGGTAATTTAATCGCAGTTTTAATTGCTGTCATGGTAATTTAAATTTGGTAGAGACGCGATAAATCGCGTCTGGGGGATAGGTTTTGAAACGCAATTTATCGCGTGTGCGGGGATGGATTTTGAGACGCGATAAATCGCCGTCTCTACAAGTGTTTTTATCTATTTACTATTTCAGCGCTACTTCAGAGATTACGGTTTTTTCTAAGGAGGGAATTGCGGCCACCATTGTTGTAGTTGTGGATTCACTCCAACGCACTAACCAAGTGGGTTGTACTCCCAAAAAGATGATAAAAGCTGCCAAAATTAAAGCTGGTATTTTTTCAGACCAAAAGACTTTGGGATAGTAGGCGATATTATCGAGTCTGCCAAAACAAGTACGGTTGAGGAGGATGACAAAATAAACTGCGGTTAATCCACTAGCTACTACACACAAAATAGTTGGGATGGGAAAGATAGAAAAGCTACCTTGAAAGACGATAAACTCCGCGATGAATCCTGTTAAACCGGGAATACCTGCACTAGCCATCCCACTTAAAACGAGTAAAGCGCTAATTAGAGGTAAACCGCGTATAGGACTCATCAAACCATTGAGTTTATCTAACTCGCGGGTACCAACTTTGGCTTCTACAACTCCCACCAAGTGGAAGAGGATTGCCAGGATGATACCGTGACTAAACATTTGGGCGACTACACCGACGAGTGCTAAGGAAGTACTGGCAGCAGCACCTAGCAAGATATAGCCCATGTGACCAACGGAACTATATGCTACCATGCGCTTGATATCTTTTTGAGCGATCGCAATTACTGCCCCATAGATAGCGCTAATTGCTCCCCAAATCGCCAAAGTCGGTGCAATAATACTCCAAGCATCGGGAAACATCCCCAATCCAAATCGCAGCAATCCATAAGTTCCTAGTTTTGCCAACACGCCACCGAGAAGAATGGCGATTGGTGCTGAAGCTTCAACATAAGCATCAGGTAGCCAAGTATGGAAGGGAACTAAGGGAATTTTAATCCCAAAACCTAAGACTATTCCTGCTAGTAAAAGGATTTGCTTTGCTATTGACAGATTTTCTGTAGAGAATGCATCAAAAGCAAAATTGGTAGAACCACTCAGCCATACCATACCCAAGAATGTCGCCAGAATTAATGCTCCCGAAACCGCAGTATAAATCAGGAATTTAATCCCAGCATAACCCCGTTTTGACCCTCCCCAAATAGAAATTAGTAAGTAGAAGGGGATTAATTCTAGTTCGTAGAATAGGAAGAATAGCAGTAAATTTTCAGCGAGAAAAGCACCTGCAACTCCACCACTCACTAATAAAATCATGGAGTAGAACAGCCGGGGACGTTGAGTTTCTTTACTGCTGCTGTAAATCGAAATCCAGGTGAGTAGGCTATTTAACACTAACATTAATATAGAAAGCCCATCAACACCTATTTGATAGTTCAATCCAAGGGTTTCATTCCAGGGTAAATACTCTTTAAATTGCATTCCTGGATTACTAATATCAAATTTTATCAATATCAACACATTCCAAAAAAGAACTATCCCAGAAAAAATTAATGCTGTTAAACGAATCCGATGATTAGGGATACTTACAGGTAATATTGCTATGAAAGCGGCGGCTAGAATAGGGAGCCAAATCAAAACACTTAACATTATATTTCTCCTTTGTTATTTGTCCTTTGTGCGTTAGTAATGACCAATGACTAATGACAAAGGACGAAAAAGCTAACTTACTAAACTAATTCTGCCAGTATCTAAATCGTAATAACTACCAACTATTTTCAGCTTTTCTGCCTTGATTAATTCAGATAAAACTGACGATGACTTCAATTTTTCAACTTGCGCTAAAACATTTGCTTTACAGACATTTTCTAACTTATCTCCTGATTTTCCTTTGGAACTTTCTACACTTGGTTGAATTGCTGCAAGCAAAGTTCCAATTTGCCCTGGGACTTGAGCGCCTTTAATAGCAGCTTCTACCGCACCACATCTTTTATGTCCCATTACCATAATGACTTTAGTGCCTAACACTAAGCTGCCAAATTCTAAGCTACCAATTTGCTGTGTTGTGGCAATATTTCCAGCTATGCGACAGACAAATAAATCTCCAAGTCCTTGGTCAAAAACAATCTCTGATGGTACACGTGAATCTGCACAGCCTAAAATAGAAGCAAAAGGCTTCTGACCTTTGGCAACTTCGACTAAACGTGAATGAGTTTGGTTGGGATTGCGACGTTTTGCTTTGACAAATCTTTCATTCCCCTCTAATAACTCTTGCAATGCCTTATCGGGGGTAATATCATTTTCTGCTGGCGCTGCTGGAGTTTTTTCGGCTGCAAGTAAATTTGAGCCAAGTCCAACTGTCAGTACCCCTGTACCGATCGCACCTACACCAAACTTGAATAAACTTCTTCTAGAAAGATTGGTTTGTGGATGTTGTCTGCTCATGGAATTATCCTCACAATATTAATGTGTGCTTGTAATAAAACGGTGTTTAACTACCCAACTGTCGAAATTTGAGAAATCAAATTTAAAAACTGCACTCCCCAAAATGGCCAAGCTACCCACATTCCTAAAAAACTTACTCCTAGTAAGACGGTTAAGGCGTAGAACTGGGTTTGTCCAGAGGTACTGTATTTTAAACTTTCACCACCCAATAGCGAAAATAAACCAACCAAATTAACGATGCCATCGACTACAAAGCGGTCAATCATATCGGCAAGTTGGGAAATTTTGGCAACGCCAAAAATAATGGTTATCCGATAAAGTTTTGGGGTGTAAAAGTCGTATGCGAACAAGTCTTGTAAACCTTTCCAGGGGAGGCGAATTGGTTTAGGAATATTGCCTAAATAAACCACCCCAGTGATGCTGCAACCGGAAATACTCGACCAAATTAAAAGTAGTACGACATCTTTATTTAAAGCTTCCCAATCTGGTAAAAGTGATAAGCTTTGCAACACTAAAGGAAGATGGAGACTAAAGGCAAGTAGAATTACCATTGGCAAAATCATCGGCCAGTGTGCTTCAGGCGATCGCTGACTCATTTGTGTAGCTTTACCACCAAAAATTAAACCAAATTCTCTGGTTAAACTCACTGCTGTCAAAGCGTTTACAGCTATCACTACTCCTACTAACCAAGGTTGGGTTTCCCACAACCCATCTGCTAGTTTCACCAACGCCCAAAAACTACCCAATGGTGGAAAACCAATTAATCCCAAAGTCCCGACGATAAAGGCTATGGCTGAAATCGGGCGACGTGTCCACAACCCGCCCAATTGGGTAACATCTTGAGTGATGCTATTCCAAATAATTCCCCCGGTACTCATCACCAACAAGGCTGCGGATATAGCATGGGTAAGTACTAACAACAGCGCTGCTTCGTGTTGTTGTGTTCCCACAGCAATGAATACTAAACCCATGTATGCACTGACAGAATAGGATTGACAGCGTTTAAGATCGATTTGAGCGATCGCAATTAAAGAAGCACCAAGCGCTGTCAATACCCCAATGGCCACCATAGCCGAGGAAACTATGGGCGACAGGCTTAACACAGGTTGCAGTTTAATCAGCACCCATGCACCACTCGCAACTACTACAGAATTCCGCAAAATTGTACTGGGAACAGGGCCTTCCATTGCCTCATCCAACCACAAATGCAGGGGGAACTGGGCACATTTACCCATTGGCCCGGCAATTAAGGCTAAACCTACTAGTGCCATTGTTGTAGGGTTGACGTTAGCAGTAGCCGCCCACTTAGCTAGTTCTGGATAACTCCAAGTTCCGGCGAGGGGCCATAATGCCAACACGCCCATCAGCAAGAATAAGTCTCCCACCCGCTTGGTTAAGAAAGCATCTCTCGCACCTGAGACTACTAATGGCTGGCTAAACCATAAGCCAACTAGTAGATAGGTTCCCAGCGTCAGGACTTCCAAAATTACATAGCTGAAGAACAGGTTATTACACAGAACCAGGGCGCATAATCCCGCTTCAAATAATCCTAATAAGGAATAGAAACGTCCCCAACCCCAATCCATCTCCATATAACCGATGGCATAAATCTGCGCCAGCAAATTCAAACCAGTAATTACAACTAAAGCGCCGACGCTAATCGAGGATATTTCTAAAGCAATGGTGAGGTCTAAACCAGCCGTAGATAACCAAGGAATAAACACTTCTTGGGTTGGCTGATTCCAAGTTGCTTGTAAGGCGATCGCACTATGTACAAAGGCCAAAAATGTCATCACCAAGTTTATATAACCCGCCGGCCTTGGCCCCGTTTTCCGAATGATCCCCGGCGACCAAGGTACGGCTAACAAGCCACCTATTAGGGCATAGCAAGGAACTAGCCAAACAGTCTCAAGTAGAAACTGAGCCATCAACTTACCTCTATAATTGTCATCAAAAATTTGGGGTTGTGAATTAACTTGCGTTGATCCCTGTCAACCAAGCGATGTCTACGACGGTCACTGAGCTTCTTGCCTTGAGGGACTTTGAGCACAGCCGAAGTAAGCCGAAAGGTGTCTAAGTACGGCTACGCTTATGCAGATAATGAAAATTTATCTTTGTTTAATTTTGTTAGAAACAGCTTACCGTTATTTTTGTCAAAATGGAATTACTTATCTAAATAAATTTGAGATAATTACTCTAAACAAATCTTATATAATCGACTATTTGAGTAACGAATAATAGCTATTGTTTTTTATCTATGAATTAACTGTTGGTTTCATCAATAGTCATCATTAGTTTTTATAGCGGTTCTCAGTTGAGTGAGGTAATCAAGTTCCCCAACCCCGGAAATTCTGAAGGACTTTGTGTGCTTGTTAATGCCTTAATTTCTGCAATAGCTAACCCAGACAACAACGGAGTAGCAGAAGTGTTTTGCGGCGATGCCGAATTTTATGAAGTGATTGTTCAAGTAGCGACTAATCTAGGGCGATCTCTCGCCACCACCCGATCAAAAATTATGAAACTTTCAAATCTAATCGCCACGCTCGACTCACAAATACCGATCGCAGCGATATAACGGTGCGTGGGCTTTAGCCGTAACACACCCTAATTTTTGATTTACTTTATAAATTATCTCTAAAAGTACGATTACCAAAGAAACCCCTAAAAACAAAAAAAACCCGCTACGGCGGGTTACACAACAAACTAAGAACAATGAAAACTTGATTTAGCTGGAATACCTCATTTCAGCTTCCAGTTGACGAATCAGTTGTTCGTCGCCCTTTGCTCTGGCTACTTGCAAGCGATGCTCTAGGCTTTTTTGAATATTCTCTCTGTGGGCTTCTTGTGCTTTTCTTGCACTTTGTAGTCTACCTTGATTCATAGTGATTACCTTCTTTAATTTTTCACTTTATGTCTTCTATCGTTAACATAACATAGATTCTGTAGCAACAGCTACAGAATTTTATAACTTAATGTATATTTTAATAAAAATATGTCTGAGAAGCAGATAGATCGACAACGACTCATGACTTTTCTAAGCGATTTCGGCGATCGCGATATCTATGTAGGCGTAATGAAGGGTGTCATCGCCCAACTCAACCCCAGACTGGCGGTAATAGACTTAACACACCAAATTCCGCCGCAAGATATCGCCGCAGCCAGGTTTTGCCTGATGAATGCTTATCCCTATTTCCCCGTTGGGACAGTGCATCTGGCAGTAGTAGATCCGGGTGTGGGAAGCAAGCGACGAGCGATCGCAGTAGAATTTGCTCAAGGGTTTCTAGTCGGCCCTGATAATGGTATCTTTAGCGGCGTACTTAGTCAAAGCCCTGCGATCGCAGCCGTCGAACTTACAAATCTTAACTATTGGCGAACTTCTCAACCAAGCAACACTTTTCACGGTAGAGATATTTTTGCACCAGTGGCAGCTAATCTTGCTAATGGTGTCCCCCTCAAACAGCTAGGACAAGAAATCGATCCAGCAAGTTTAGTCAAACTGGATATAGCCGAGTGCAAGCAGACAAGCAATGGTGTAGTGGGTTGCATTCAATATATCGATCGCTTTGGCAATTTAGCGAGCAACATTCCGGCAAGTTACGTACAAGGCAAAACTTGGTATGTGCAAGCTGCTGGTTTGAGGATACCAGGTTGTAAAACTTACGGTGATGTCAACCAGGGAGAGATACTAGCTTTAGTTGGCAGCCACGGCTGGGTAGAAATTGCGATTAATAGCGGCAATGCTCGCTCAAAGTTGCAGTTAGATTGGCAAGAACCGCTTCAAGTTGTGCTGACTTAAATCCCACACCTAGTCAGTGCCACATCTAGAGAAACGCCAAAGTTATATCCTCTCTCCACAGTTGGCAGATGTCCTGGGGGGAAAGTTTTAAAGTTTGGTTCCTTGCCAGGTTTATACTCATATCTTTTAGTTTGCTGATTATAGTTCCACTGAATCAGCCACTCACCTGTTAACGTTTGCCATCCAACCGCGTCATACATCTTGCGATAATCATTTTTTTGTTCCCTCAAAATCTTTTCTTGAGCGCTAAAGCCCAACTTATCATCACTGGCTGTACTCCAAAGTTTGTCAATGGTTTTCAAGTCAACACACGAAAGTGCATTCATTTCATCTTTGCCAATAGCACCCTCTGCTTGTGCCTTAGTCCCTGCAACATCTAGCATTCTCAGATAAGTTTCTCGGTCAGATTGTTGCCAATCTTTGCTTTGTAAATATTTCTGCAACTGACTGTAATCGACATTGCGGGCTGTAGTGATTTCTACTTGCTTCAATGAGCCAGAATTAGTAGTTGTATTAACTAAACCCTTGTTTTCTGGATTTTTACTCTCAGACTTAGACCGTGTTAACGAATATCCAATCCAGCCCAAAACAGCAAATATACCGATAAGACTTGCTGTAATTAGTAAGGTTAGTGTCAGAACAGTCTGATTATTCTTTGCCATTTTTGGATGCTTCTGATTACTTTGAATGCCCCAGGTTGAATTTAGTCTAACCGCTACTACATAGATGTATATATTGTCATATCATCTCTCTCTTATTTCCTAACAGGTCTATTCTACAATGTCATCTTTTCGGAGAGAATAAGTACTTAGTCAATCACTCAGACTTTCTTTGCAGAGTTGTTAGGGTAATTGTTTAATGATTCTAGACGTGAGAGCCAATTGATATTCCGTGTAATCGTCGATTAAAGCGCGATTTTTCTAACACATTGGCAATCAGATGATGGCCTTTCATGTACTCGCAGCCTTTGACGAGATCCAGTTGTAAAATTATATATCCCTCAGTCAGGAAAATTGTGATGTTTAGATCATTACTACTTATACTAATTGTTACAGTAATTCTAGGTAGCTTTTTGAACCTGACACCCTCTACTGCCTTTGCACAACAGATATATGAACCAACAAATGAGTCGCTATCAAAGCATGAAGTTCCAGAGTGGTTCAAAGATGCTAAACTCGGCATTTTCATTCACTGGGGTGTGTACTCTGTACCTGGTTGGGCACCACTGACTGGTGAACAGAACAAGGTAGTTGCAGAACGCGGTTGGGAATATTGGTTCCAGCACAACCCTTATGCTGAATGGTACTACAACTCCATGAAACTTGAGGGCAGTGACACCTATAAGTATCACCGTGCAACCTACGGTGAAAATTTTACCTATGACGACTTCATCCCCACCTTCAACGCAGCCATCACAAGGTGGAATCCATCCCAATGGGCAAAACTGTTTTCTCAAGTAGGTGCGCGGTACGTTGTGCTGACGACCAAACATCATGATGGTTTCCTGTTATGGCCTAGCAAAACCACTAACCAGTCAGGACGAGTGGCGGCGCGGGATATTGTGGGGGAACTGACACAAGCCGTTCGTAAACAAGGTATGCGTATGGGTCTGTACTACTCCGGCGGTATTGATTGGTCTAAACAAGATACAACGGTGACAGACTTTAACACCTTGGTCGCAGCCATTATCCAAGAAAAAGCTTACGCTGAATACGCTAATGCTCATTGGCGCGAACTCATTGACCGCTATCAGCCGTCTATCTTGTGGAATGACCTTGGCTATCCTGTTGGTCAAGCAAACGAGATTATGGCTTACTTTTACAATCACGTACCTAACGGTGTCGTTAATGACCGCTTTGATTTAGGTGGGCAATTCGGTTTACACTTCGACTTCTCCACACCTGAATACAGTCAACTCAAACAAATCGAACCAAAGAAATGGGAAAGCACAAGGGGTTTAGGTTACTCGTTTGGTTACAACCAGAATGATACCGACTTGAACATGATTTCAGTAGACGAACTGGTTGATTCATTCGTTGACATTGTTAGTAAAAACGGCAACTTACTGCTCAACATTGGCCCAAATGCCGATGGTTCAATCTCCAAACTGCAAACTGAACGGTTGCTTGGCTTAGGCAAGTGGCTAGATGTAAATGGTGAAGCCATCTTTGGCTCGCGCTATTGGATACGCTCAGAAGATGTATCTACTCAAGGCATCCGAGTGCGCTACACCACAAACAAAGGTAATTTGTATGCTGTCTTGCTTGATACTCCCATGAGTCAGACGCTGACAATCCCAGGGCTAATTCTGCCGAAAAATGCAAAGATTACAATGCTAGGGGCAAAAGGTAAACTTGAGTGGCAACAGTACGGACAGAATTTATTTGTCACGCTACCGGATATGTCTACGGTGAAAAAATCACCAGCCTACACGTTGAAAATCAGCCAGATACCTCTTTCCTGAAGCTCGGATATGAAATGCTGTACTAAGTTAATTTAAAATTACATCCACCCGCCAACTTCCGCATCAGTTAAAGGTTTCTCTAACTTGCTATATTCCGTCTGAGCAGCCCGCAATACGTGTTTCATCTGCACTGCTTCT
This sequence comes from Nostoc sp. 'Peltigera membranacea cyanobiont' 232, assembly GCF_002245985.1. Lineage (NCBI taxonomy): Bacteria > Bacillati > Cyanobacteriota > Cyanophyceae > Nostocales > Nostocaceae > Nostoc > Nostoc sp. 'Peltigera membranacea cyanobiont' 232. The sequence continues at coordinate 13,457 of NZ_NOLK01000038.1, read as the reverse complement.
CCAGCATCGGCAGCGAGGAAAGCTGCATTTAAGGCTATGTTACGGATATTACCACCAGCGACATTTAGCCGTGCTAGTTGGAGGGCATCTAAGTCTGCGGTTGGGGTGTCTGCGGGAAAAACGCGCCGCCAAATCTCGGCTCGTTGTGTTGTGTCGGGGAAGGGGAACTGCACCACAAAGCGAATCCGCCGCAGAAAGGCTGTATCAATTGCACTTTTCAGGTTCGTTGTTAGGACTGCTAAACCTGGGTAGCTTTCCATCCGTTGCAATAGATAGCTAACTTCAATATTGGCATAGCGATCGCGCGCATCTTTAACTTCACTGCGTTTGCCAAATAAAGCATCAGCTTCATCAAATAACAAAATCACGCCGCCTTGTTCAGCAGCATCAAACACCCGGCGCAAATTCTTCTCTGTTTCCCCAATATATTTGCTAACGACTGATGATAAATCAATGCGATAGAGGTCGAGGCGCAATTTCTGAGCTAGCACTTCTGCCCCTAATGTTTTACCAGTGCCGCTAGCACCTGCAAATAAGGCGCTGATTCCCAATCCTCTCGCACTCTTGGCACCAAAGCCCCAGTTATTATATACAGTACTGCGTTGACGGACATGAGCCGCAATGTCTCGGAGAACTTGTTTCTGGGCCTCTGGTAATACCAAATCTTCCCAATTACCAGATGGCTCAATTCGCTGGGCGAGTTCATCCAAGCGCGGACGTGCTTGCACGCGGCAGGCATCCCATAAAATGCTATTAATATCGTTGTCTGGTGTTTGTGCTAACTGTCCTGCGGCTTCTGCACAAGCCGCGCGGATGGTTGCGGCACTTAGGTTAAACTGATCCACTAGGGTTTTAATTTGCCCATTTATTTGCGGTGCAATTGAACCTAATGCATCTTGCCAAACTGTACCTTGTTCTTTGGTAGTTGGTTGATGTACGTCAAAATTAACTACCAGGCGTTGTCCTAGTCCAATGCGTTCCCGACTCGTAACTATTAAAAAGCCTTTTGTGCGTTCGATGAAACGAGCGATCGCATTCAGCCGCGCTATATCATTAGTATCGAGATCGTTGCAATCTATAAGTAACGCACACTTACTTAAAATCGTCTCCCGAGTCCACAGGCGAATGAGATTATCTAACTCGCTAGGTGCTAATGGAATTACTTGTGCAGGCATTACCCACAAGTTTAAACCCTGGAGTTGACAAATTGTTGCGGCAATGCCGCGTTTGCTAGTAGTTTCAACACCACATAACTGAACAATTGGCAAGCTATTAACCTTATAAGCTTGCGACCAAACTACTGATACTCGCTCGGCTAAATCTTGGTGCGAGGCGACTAAATCGCTAACTGCTTGTAATGGTTCAATGATGCCGGCTAATCTTTCGTCAAGATATTGAATGCCCGTGAGATAATGTAAAATTCGTTCGTCAATTCTTACGGGACTGAGAGTCAGGGCATGACCATCACCAATTTGAATTAACCGCCAATGACGTAAGGGAGCATTTGGAGCGATCGCATCCCAGTGGACATCAGGTAAAGCGGCTAGAGCTAAACTTAGAGTTGGGTAAGCTCGTTGTAAATCCCCGTGCATTATAGCACACAATTTAGCAAAATCTCCATTCAATTCCATACCTGCACACAACAGCAACAAATCGCGTTCAAAGGGTGAGAGGCTAAATATTTTGCATACTCTTTCCAATGCCGATGGTGCAGGCATTGCAGCAGCAGCTTCCTGTAACGCTTGCCGTAAATGCTCTTGGTTGTTCTCTACAGATTGATTTTGCTCTTTTGCCGTGTGATTTTCTAAAATACCATGTACGACGGCCAGAGATGCTGATAGATAGCGATAGTTTGCCTCATCCCAATTGCGATTTGTTGTAGCATTCATAGAATAGTCACCTCTGGCGAATCATAACCTCCAGACTGATTCTTCTTATGCAATTGACTTTCTGCCCCATCTACCTGCACCCGAACAATATAAGTTCCTGGCTTGATGTTTTTGACAGGAATAGTAATTGCATCGGTGTCTTCAGTCCGCGATGCAACCAAGAAAGAGTAAGCTACCGGACTATTGTCTGACGCTTCATTGAGTAGCAAAACTACCCGTTGTACCTTACCAACTTTGGGCTGGAATTTCACGGTAATTTCGGCTGTACGTAAATTGTCGCCGCTATTTTCCACTTGAGCGACAAATGCTGTAATTGTTGGATGGAGGACGAAAGCCGCAACGTTTGATTCAACTACATAATCTGTTTGCCCTGCATTGCCCATTGTGAGATGGACAACTTGGATACCTTGCACACTTGCGGATAAATCTGATGGGACTAACAGGCTAATTTGTGTTTCTTTAACATCATGAGGTACTATTAAAGTCTCCGTATTACTTAAACGGATTCGGGTAATCTCACCGCGTAACCGTTTACCACGAATTACTAGCGTTGTGCCCGCAACAATAATTTGATCGGTCTTTGCCGGAGCCATAACTTGCTCTATAGTCGGTTGAGACAAGGGCATTATGTAGAAACCTTCAGAATTTTCAGGTTTGCTACTTTCAATTAATACCATTGATGCCAGATAGGTAGCTGAAGGTCGATAGTGTGTTTGTAAAGCAGACCATAATTTAGAAGTTTCTTCCATATTAAAAAACTCTGGAGTCAATTTAATCTGCCCAATTTGTTCAGCTAAATCGGATACAGATACACTCGCGACAGCTTGGGAAAAAGCACTTGAGGTATTGGTTGTAGAGGCATTTATCAGAGTATTTTCAATAATATCCGATGTGATAGCTGGTGTTTTGTGTAATAAATGCATTGCATAGCCCAGTAAAAGCTCCGACTGAAAATCCTTGGCTCCGTAGGCTGTGAGCAAATAGTGGAGGTCAAGAGCTAGTGGGGGACTTGGAGAGTGCGGGTTTCCATTAATACGTGAATGCCTACTCCGAAATTCCTGAGATACCCAATCGACATTGCGATTCTGCGTTACTTGATAGAGAAAGAGGTTAATTTGAGCGCGTTCGTCAGCTTCAACTGAAATTCGATCGGGCGGTAGGGCAGTTACAATTACATCACCAACACTAGCAGCGATCGGATCGCTGACTAAACCATTTTCCAGCAAGACTTTTAGTACTGCTGTCACGGCGGCTATAGAGAGCACATTACTCATCCTCGTTCCTCATGGCAATAGCACATATTAATCATGTACGCCAGAGTACATTGACAGAATATATTTTGCAAAACTTTAAATATTCTGTAACAGAGACTATCGGCACGGCGTACAAAAGCACATTGGCAACTACTAGTACAGGATGGCGTAAATCCACTTGGTATATAAAATAACTACAAGTCAGGCAAATTCCCTTGTTAAAAGTAGGCAAAATTCCCCGGTATTTTACTATTCTGGATTTGCGCTTTCCCGTTTCACTCCTACCATTTTTGTTTGAAGATGCGCCGATAAGACTGATGCAGAACTACAAGCTGTAGCGGCAATTCATGTAAACGCTTTCGCAAAGCGTCTCATAGAGTAACTGCTTCTCTACAAATTCTCTAACAGAGTACTGGCATGGTATTGCTGCATTATCTCTAAAAGGCAGCCTCACGTAGAATTGGTATTAACACTACTGAAGCTGACAGTCTTGTAGAATTTGCATTAACTTCATCTTAGAAACAAATTTCAACTACCATAAGTCTTAATTTTAAACATTTTATCAAATTGCTAGCATTACTTTAAGTTACTAATATGTTAAGCTGAGTATAATTAGATAAATCGTAAGTAATATATATTACTAGCATTCATCTAGTTTACAAAGTAAGCAATCATATTTGTAATACTAGTAATATCTCTGACTAAAGTTAACACCTTAAAGTAACTAGGATGGGTTCCCGCAGATGAAATCCCCACCTTCTTCAAATTCTTGGATTGGTCGCTTCGTAGGTGATAACGAGCGATACCGTTTAGAAAAACGGTTAGGCGGGGGTGGCATGGGAGATGTCTTCCTGGCAACAGATACCCGTGTAGGTCAGCAGGTAGCATTGAAGTTACTCAAAGATACGCTGGTGGCATCACAAGAAATGAGAAAGCGTTTTGAGCGGGAAGTGGCAGTTTGTGCTGCTTTGCAAAGCGACCATATCGTTAAGATTAGTGATTGTGGATTCACCCCAGAAGGCTTTCCATTTTACGTAATGGAATATTTGCGCGGGCAAACGCTCAGACAATTACTGCTACGCGAAAAGCGGCTATCTGTTGAGCGGACGGTGAAAATTATGGCGCAAGTTTGCAAAGGTCTACAGCTTGCCCATCAAGGTGTTACTCTCCAACGGGAGGGTGGAAAAAGCACTGAGCATATTCAGGTAGTTCATCGTGACCTGAAACCAGATAATATATTTTTAGTGCCTACAGATTTGGGTGAGTGGGTCAAGGTTTTGGATTTTGGTGTTGCCAAAATTCGGAGTGAATCTTCAGAAAATGCCAATATTACAAATATTACCAGTACATTTATTGGTACGTTTCGTTACGCGCCTCCTGAGCAAATCCAAAGCGATAAAAACCTGGACGCAAGGGGTGATATTTACAGTTTAGGCATTATTCTTTATGAAATGCTGAGTGCCGCCGATCCCTTTGGTATCAGCATTAAGGGTAGTCATGTCAGTGAGGCTTCTTGGGTATTAGCTCATGCTTATGAGCCACCGAAACCACTGCGATCGCAACCAGGTTGCGAGCATTTGCCCGTACAATTGGAAGCTGTGGTGATGAAATGCCTCCACAAAAACCCCGCTAACCGATTTGCAACGGTAGAAGAACTCAATCTTGCTTTGCAAGCGGCTGCCAAATTTGCCCCCGGACAGGCTACCGGGCAACCGCAACCTTCCTACAATCAAGGTTCAAATCACGAAACTGTTCCCAGACAATCGAGCGACGACACTATTCTGCGTCCGCCATCTGGATATAATCAAGGTTCAAATCACGAAACTGTTCCCAGACAATCGAGCGACGACACTGTTCTACGTCCTCCATCTGGATATAATCAAGGTTCAAATCACGAAACTATTCCCAGACAATCGAGCGACGACACTATTCTGCGTCCGCCATCTGGATATAATCAAGGTTCAAATCACGAAACTGTTCCCAGACCGTTTAACCCGATTCAGCAAAACCAATCTGAGGAAACAGTTTCTCCCCTTCAGCCTAGATACAACCAAGGTTCAAATAACGAAACCGTTCCAAGGCAGTTTAACCCAGTTGAGCAAAATCAACAGAGTCCTGTGAATAATCCAAACACCAGTAAACCGGACGTGACCTTGTATCAACCGCGACCTGGTTCTAATCAAGGCGGACAACAAGTGCCACCAGATAAGACGTTATATCAACCGCGATCGGGTTCTAATCAAGGCGGACAACAAGTGCCACCAGATAAGACGTTGTTTCAACCGCGACCTGGTTCTAATCAAGGCGGGCAACAAGTGCCACCAGATAAAACGTTGTTTCAACCGCGACCTAGTTCTAATCAAGGCGGACAACAAGTGCCACCAGATAAAACGTTGTTTCAACCGCGACCTGGTTCTAATCAAGGCGGACAACAAGTGCCACCAGATAAAACGTTGTATCAACCGCGACCTGATTCTAATCAAGGCAGACCACCAGTACCACGAGATGTGACGTTGTATCAACCACGACCTGCATCTCATCAAAACGGACAACAAGTGCGAACGGATGATACTATTTACCAACCAAAGCTAAATGAGCAGCTAGCTACGAGAATCACTCCCAATTTTTTGCGAATCTTGGGAGTAGTCTTAGCCATTGGATTGTCCTTAGCATTGGTGGCTTATATATATACTCAACTTCAATCTCGTAAAGAGCCAAGTAACCAGCAAGGTTTACCTAATAGCGATCGCCTTCAGAACTAACCCTACCGGAGAAGACCGTACTGCCTCCTCCAGTGAGTGTTCTTTTAACTACTTACTAGTTCCTGCCAAATACACTGCCAAGGGCACGCGCCATATTTTGCGGTTGCATTGCATCCATTGCGGCGGTGGGTTCGTAGCCGCAATGAACCATGCAATCGGCACACTTGGGATTACCACTCTTCTGGCCGTATTGACTCCAATCAGTTTGTGCCAGTAATTCCTTGAAGGTAGAGTAATAACCCTCGTTCAGCAAATAGCAAGGTTTTTGCCAACCGAGAACGCTATAGCTAGGGCTACCCCAAGGCGTGCATTCGTAGTCCTTCTCACCAGTGAGAAAATCTAGGAAGAGGGGATTGTGATTAAAGTTCCAGCTTTTTTCACCAGCTTTGTAAGGAGCCAGAATTTGCCGGAAAAGGGTGCGGGTTTGTTCGCGGTGGAGAAAATGATCTTGATCTGGTGCCCACTCGTAACTGTAGCCAGGAGAAATCATCATCCCGTCAGTATTTAGGGTTTCCAAAAAGTCGAAGAACTCTTGCATATCTTTAGGTTCAGTCCCCTCAAAGATAGTGGTGTTAGTGGTGACACGAAAGCCTTTAGCTTTAGCGGCGCGGATGGCTTTGACAGCAATATCAAAAACACCTTGGCGATCGACACAGCGATCGTGCAACTCGCGCATTCCATCTAAATGCACGCTAAAAGTCAGGTAAGGGGAAGGTTGAAACTTATCTAGGCTCTTTTCTAACAACAAACCATTGGTACACAAGTAAATATATTTCTTGCGCTCAATTAATCCTTGAACAATCTCATCGATCTGGGGATGTAGCAGAGGTTCTCCCCCAGGAATTGAGACAACCGGTGCGCCGCACTCTTCCACTGCGGTAAAGCACTGTTCTGGGGTGAGATTTTGCTTTAAAATTTCCTTGGGATGTTGGATTTTACCACAACCAGTACAGGCTAGATTACAGCGAAAAAGAGGTTCCAACATCAATACTAAGGGGAAGCGTTTACGTCCTTTCAAACGCTGAGTAACCAGATACTTCCCGATATCCATAGCTTGTTGTATATTAACTGCCATTATTGCGATCGCTCCTCTTTATATATCTAAAAACACTACAGTAGGGGCGCACATCGGTGCTACTTGATTGCGTATTGCATCCCCACGTGAATTGCTATATTTTTCATTTCACATAGCCCTGAACAACAAACCAATCCACAGCATCTTTGAGCGCTGCTTTCAACGAAGATTGAGGTAGACCCAACTCTCGTACAGCCTTAGCAGCATCATAATACATAGGCTGTTTCGCCATCCGCACGCCATCCAATGGCACTGAGGGCGATTTCCCCAAGGGTGCAAGAATCTTTTCATCAACCCAGGCAACACTAAGGGGCAACCAAGCGGGTACTGTTCGTTGAGGTGCTATCAAACCTGCAATCTCGGCAAGTTGTTCGAGTAGTTCTTTGAGACTTAAATTTTGATGACCTAAGATATAGCGATCGCCTGACTTACCCCGTTGCAAAGCCAGTAAATGCCCCCACGCCACATCCCGCACATCGATAAAATTCAGACCAGTATCTAAATAAAAGGGCATTTGCCGTCGTAAAAACCGTAAGATTATATCACCTGTCGGAGTAGGTTTGATATCCAACGCTCCAATGGGGCTGCTAGGATTGACAATAACTACCTCTTGACCTCTAGCAACAGCTTGCATGGCTTCAAGTTCCGCCAGAAACTTAGACTTTTTGTAGTCACCCACCAACTTTTCTAAGGGACTCTGATGTGTTTCATCGACCACTTGACCAAACGATCCTACCCCAATAGCTGCTACTGAACTAGTATAAACGGTACGCTCAATTCCAGCTTTGCTAGCTGCTGCTAACACATTGCGCGTACCGAGAACATTATTATAGTGAAGCAACTCCCGGTCTGTTTGCCACAGGGAATAATGGGCTGCAACATGAAATAGATATTGACAACCTCTCATCTGTTGCCAGAGATTTGGATCGTTCAAATCGCCTTTGATAATTTCCACATCCAAACCGCGGAGATTCTCCAGGTTGCTGCTTGAGCGTACCAGAGCTTTGACTGTGTAACCCTGTTGCAGTAACAATCGGATTAAATGGGCACCAATAAAACCTGTACCCCCTGTGACAAAAACCTTTTGAGATTTTGGATTGAGCAATTTGGGATTTCCTGTTTTGAATAGAGATTAGGGATTAGGCTTGCCGTGAGCGTAGCCGAACGGGACTAAGGACTATTGGTGACAAGTTAAGCCTGTATACCTTTCTTTATTCTCGTAATCAAGTCAACTTTGCGTCTGAGAGCGATCGCACAGAGGTTTATCAAACTCACATTGCAAGTAACTCAGTTGCACATCCTGTGATAATATAAATCTCAAAGATAAGTATTTTCACTATTACAAATTGTTGAGAATTAAATATGGAACCTATTTCTCTAATTATTGCAGCTTTAGGCGCTGGTGCGATCGCTGCTACTAAAGATACCGCAGGAACAGCCGTTAAAGATGCCTATCAGGGTTTGAAAACCTTGATTAAGAAGAAGTTTGAAAGTGAACCAAAAGCCCAAATGGTTCTGGAAGAACACGAAACAGATCCTGAAACCTATGAAGCAGCACTTAAAAAGAAATTAGCTGAAGCTGGTGTTGATCGGGATGCGGAAATTATTAAGGCTGCTCAGGAGTTACTCAAACAAGAAAAGCCAGAAGAGTCAGCAGCAGGTAAATATAACACAGTATTTCAAGGCGAAGTGAAGGGGATTCAGGTTGGCGATCGCAACAAACAGGAAAATAAGTTTGGCTAGAAGCCACTCGAGTATCTAGATGGCTGAAGATAGTTCCAAATACCACTCAACGTTTCAAAATGAAGTCAAAGGTGCTGTAGTTGGTGAAGGAAACATTATCTACAACTACTTCTACTCTACCGAAAAAGTAAAACCTGTTGATTCTGCGATCGCTCTTGATGAATATCTCCGTTGTCCTTATCAGGGCTTATTTCATTTTGGCCCCAATGATGCTGAGTTTTTCTTTGGGCGGGAAATATTTATAGAAGAACTTTATATTACAACTAAAACCCGTAATTTTATACCCGTGCTGGGTGCATCAGGAAGCGGTAAATCTTCAGTGGTATTAGCGGGATTAGTTCCTAAGTTAGAAAAAGAGGGTCATTGGGAGTTTACTCACTTTCGTCCTGGATCTGATCCTTTCCATGTGATCGCTTTAGCTCTTGTCCCTCTTTATACACCTGATTTAGATCAAACTGACCAAATTGCCCAAGCCCGAAAGATGGCTGGTTACTTGCAAGATGGCTCTGTTCCTCTCTCAGACGTTTTTGCTAAAATTCGGCAAAATCACCCTAATCATCGAGTCCTACTGATTGCTGACCAATTTGAAGAAATTTACACACTTTGTAACAATCAGGAAATACGCCGTAAATTTCTCGACTGCTTATTAGCCAGTATAGAAACTCCTATTTCTCTGTCTTCATCGGCTACGGTGTTGGTAGCAACGATGCGGGCAGATTTTTTGGGAAATGCTCTCTCCTATCGTCCCTTTGCTGATGTCTTGCAAAATGCTGACTTGAAACTGGGGCCGATGAATCGGAAAGAACTAACAGAAGTCATTGAAAAACCTGCCCAAAAATTAGGGGTGACATTTGAAACAGGACTGGTAGAACGCATTCTCAAAGATGTGGAAGACCAACCGGGAAATTTACCTTTGCTAGAGTTTGCATTAACAGAGTTGTGGAACAAGCGATCGGGTAAACTATTAACTCACAAAATTTATGAAGAAATTGGTCAAGTAGAAGGTGCGTTAGCGCGCCATGCTGATGAGAAATATGGCAACTTGACTGATGACGAGAAGGAAAAAGTCCGGCGGATTTTTATTCAATTGGTGCGTCCGGGTGAGGGAGCAGAGGATACAAGACGCATAGCGATGAAAGCGGAATTGGGGGAGCAAAGCTGGTCTTTGGTAAAAAAATTAGCTGATGCTCGGTTGGTGGTGACAAGTCGCAATCTCAGCAGTCAAGAAACGGTGGAGGTAGTTCATGAAGCTCTGATTCGTAATTGGGGAGAATTGCGAGAATGGATGAATACAAGCCGCGTTTTTAGAGCTTGGCAAGAGCGACTGCGGGGAGCAAAGGGACAATGGGAAGCAACGAATCGAGATTCGGGTTCATTGTTGCGTGGTGCAGCATTAGCAGAGGCAGAAGAAAAACTGAAAGAACGCCCAGAAGACTTAATTGATGAGAAAGAATTTATTGAGCAGAGTATTCAAGAACGCGAGATCATCAGGAAGCTTGGAATCAGAGCTAGATGGGGGATTGTGGTGATTTCCCTTGGGGCAGTGGTAATTAGCAGTAGTTTGGGGTTGATGGCATGGAATCAGAAAAACCAATCGGAACTCAATCAAGCCGAATCTCTTGGTCGATATTCTTTGTCTCTATTGAATGAAAATAAAGACTTAGAGGCTTTTGTCCAAGCAATCAAGGGGGGAAAATTTCTGCAAAGCCAACATACAACTAACCCAGAGGTAATGAATGCTTTGCAGGTAGTTAGTTTTCCAGGAAGAGAACGCAACCGCTTGCAAGGACATGATGGCTTTGTCAGGAGCGTCAGTTTTAGCGCCGACGGCAAGACTTTGGCTTCTGGGAGTGATGACAACACGATCAAACTCTGGAATCTAGAGACAGGAAAGGAAATCCGCACCCTCAAGGGACATAATAGCTCTGTCTCTAGCGTCAGTTTTAGCCCCGACGGCAAGACATTGGCTTCTGGGAGTTATGACAAGACAATCAAACTCTGGAATCTAGAGACAGGAAAGGAAATCCGCACCCTCAAGGGACATAATAGCTTTGTCTTTAGCGTCAGTTTTAGCGCCGACGGCAAGACATTGGCTTCTGGCAGTTATGACAAGACGATCAAACTCTGGAATCTAGAGACAGGAAAGGAAATCCGCACCCTCAAGGGACATGATAGCTATGTCTTTAGCGTCAGTTTTAGCGCCGACGGCAAGACATTGGCTTCTGGCAGTTATGACAAGACGATCAAACTCTGGAATCTAGAGACAGGAAAGGAAATCCGCACCCTCAAAGGACATGATGGCATTGTCTATAGCGTCAGTTTTAGCGCCGACGGCAAGACTTTGGCTTCTGGCAGTGTTGACAAGACGATCAAACTCTGGAATCTAGAGACAGGAAAGGAAATCCGCACCCTCAGGGGACATGATGGCTTTGTCTATAGCGTCAGTTTTAGCCCCGACGGCAAGACTTTGGCTTCTGGTAGTGAGGACAAGACGAGCAAACTCTGGAATCTAGAGACAGGAAAGGAAATCCGTACCCTCAAGGGACATGATATCCCTGTCTTAAGCGTCAGTTTTAGCGCCGACGGCAAGACTTTGGCTTCTGGCAGTGAGGACAAGACGATCAAACTCTGGAATCTAGAGACAGGAAAGGAAATCCGCACCCTCAAAGGACATGATGGCATTGTCTATAGCGTCAGTTTTAGCCCCGACGGCAAGACTTTGGCTTCTGGCAGTGTTGACAAGACGATCAAACTCTGGAATCTAGAGACAGGAAAGGAAATCCGCACCCTCAAGGGACATGATGGCATTGTCTTTAGCGTCAGTTTTAGCCCCGACGGCAAGACATTGGCTTCTGGCAGTGGTGACAACACGATCAAACTCTGGAATCTAGAGACAGGAAAGGAAATCCGTACCCTCAAGGGACATGATAGCCCTGTCTATAGCGTCAGTTTTAGCGCCGACGGCAAGACATTGGCTTCTGGCAGTTATGACAAGACGATCAAACTCTGGAATCTAGAGACAGGAAAGGAAATCCGTACCCTCAAGGGACATGATAGCTCTGTCTATAGCGTCAGTTTTAGCGCCGACGGCAAGACATTGGCTTCTGGCAGTGGTGACAAGACGATCAAACTCTGGAATCTTCCAGATTTAGAGTTAGATTCTTTAATGGGGCGCAGTTGTGATTGGGTGCGGGGTTATTTACAAAATAATCCTAACGTTAGCCAGAGCGATCGGCACTTGTGCGACGGCATCGGCACGCAAAAGTAAACAGGCGTTCCGCAGGAAAATCTAAAATTTATTGCGGGGAAACCAATCATCCAAAATGCTGTAAACTACTGGCACGACAATCAAACTGAGGATAGTCGAAGTTATTAATCCACCAGCGATCGCAACAGCCATAGGCGATCGCAATTCCGAACCAGCACCAAAACCTAATGCGATCGGTAGGAAAATCTAAAATTTATTGCGGGGAAACCAATCATCCAAAATGGTGTAGACTACTGGCACGACAATTAAGCTGAGGATAGTTGAAGTTACGAGTCCACCAGCGATCGCTACGGCCATAGGCGATCGCAATTCCGAACCAGCACCAAAACCTAATGCGATCGGTAGCATTCCTAAAATAGTGGAGGCAGTAGTCATCATAATTGGTCTGAGGCGCACTATTCCCGTTTTAAGGATCGCCTCGGTGCGTTCTGTACCAGCATTGCGTAATTGGTTGATATAATCCACAAGCAAGATGGCATTTTTATTGGCCAGCCCCAGCAAAAAGACGAAACCAATCAGTGAGATCATACCAAAATCGCTCTTGGTAATCAGTAATGCCAACATTGCCCCCACCAGTGCTAAAGGTAAAGAGACACCAATCACCAGAGGGTCTACCCAGGTTTTGAACAGCAAAAATAGTACCACAACAATACACAGGGCAGATAAAGCCAAAGTACTGCCGAAACTGCTAAAAACTTCACCTTGGTTAGCCGAATCTCCTCCCAAATCTAAGGAAACGTTAGAGGGTAACACCGCCTTTGCTTCCGCTACCACTTTGTCAGTAGCATCACCTAAAGATAGATTCTTACCAAGATTCGCACTAACATAAGCAACTCGCTGATTATTCAGCCGCTCGATTTGAACAACCTTACCCTGTGGATTCGTTTCACCTGTAATTGTGACATCAGCAAATCCCGGTAGTCTCTGAATTCTCTCTTTAATTGCCTTGACTGCTTTACTTAAGGCTTGGAGATCGTCACCACTTAAAGCTATTTGCAGAGGTTTTTGACCCCCAGAATCGACAAATTGAATATCTTCCACACTAGTAGTTACCCCAGGAAGGATAGGTAAAGAGGAGCGCAATTGATCTTGTAGTTCTCCAGTTGCGATCGCGCGGTCTTCCTTTAACTTTATATATAGTGTGCCTTTGTTTGGCTCACCCTCACGAGAACCAACAGTAGTAAATACCGTTTCAACTGCTGGTGATTTTCTGACTACATCTTCTAGTTTTTTCGCAACCTGAAGAGAATCGTTTAAGGGATTGGGAATTGGGGATTGGGAATTGGGAATTGGGGATTGGGAATTGGGAATATTATTATTACTCCGTTGTCCTCCTTGTCCAGGGCAGATAAAGCCAAAGTACTGCCGAAACTGCTAAAAACTTCACCTTGGTTAGCCGAATCTCCTCCCAAATCTAAGGAAACGTTAGAGGGTAACACCGCCTTTGCTTCCGCTACCACTTTGTCA
>NZ_NOLK01000379.1:0-1508 GCF_002245985.1 Nostoc sp. 'Peltigera membranacea cyanobiont' 232 | reverse complement strand
TAAGCTAATCGGCATTTAAGCTGCATAATATAAATGCAGAGTCGATTGAAAGTAACTATGCCACCACCAGCCAAAAATTTTTTAACTTTGGAACAAGTTACTCAGCTACAGCAGGCTCTTAAGGAGAGCGAGCTACCGCACGTAAGGGAAAGAATTTTAATTATTCTGCTCCAAAACGATGGTAGAACACAACAAGAAATTTCTAGATTTATAGGTTGTTCCCCCAGAACAGTTGCATATTGGTGTATGCATGGAGATCCAGAGAACCTAGAAACTTTACATAATAAACGAGAGTACGAGCATAACCGAAAAGCTACACCGGAATATATTGAACTGTTATTAAAAACAGTTGATAAAGAACCATCAGATTTGGGTTATGAATTTGGTCGATGGACAGCAGAGAGATTAGCAGCATATTTAACAGAACAAACAGGAATTGATTTAAGTAGTGTTTTTTTATTAAAAAAGGTGAGGGAGATATCTTTTATGAACAGTTACAGCAACTAAATAAATTAATTAGAGAAGAGTGGACAAGCTCTGGATTCAGCGCCGAAGATTTTCAGGAGTGCGGCCCCAAGATTATTTTAATTTTAGATAATGCTAGTTTTCATAAACGGAAAGATATTCTCGGCTTTTATTGCACAGGAACTAAGCTAAGAGGCATTTAAATTGCAACATAGTCACTATTACCCTTGTTTTTTATTTTTCGATACCACTTAATGACTAGCTCACCTTTATTTAATAGTTTATCAAGTATTGACTTTAATTCATCTACTGATTGAAATAAACGATGAGCAATATATTCCTTACATGAATACCAAACTAGTTCGATGATGTTGTAGTCAGGACTATATGCAGGTAAAAATTCTAATCCAAAATGAGGTAGTTCTTGGGCAATAAAAGCCGAGAATATCTTTCCGTTTATGGAAACTGGCATTATCTAAAATTAAAATAATCTTGGGGCCACGCTCCTGAAAATCTTCGGTACTGTTTCCCTGCATTATCCACTCTTCTTTAATCAATTTATTTAGTTGCTGCAACTGCTCATAAAAGATATCTCCCTCACCTTTTTTAATAAAAAAACATACTTGTTTTCGATCTCCTTCTCTAATTCCTCCCATAACATTGACCCGTCCACGCCGTCGTTGTCCTGTAAGATTTTTGCGTTTTCCTCGCTTACCCCAGTTTTTGCGTCGAATCACCCGTAAACTGAAACCGCTTTCGTCCCAAAACCATACTTGCATTCGCTCTGGCTCTACTCTTGCTATCGCTAAATACTGGGCAAGTTTCTCTTTAAATTCTGCTCTAAGGATTGGATTTTGTTTAGATTCTAAATCATACTTAGCCCAAATGTAACTATACTTTTTTCGCTTTAATATCCTCCTAACTTGAGAACTACTTAAATCAATTCCGGTTTGTTCTGTTAAATACGTTGCTAATCTCTCTGCTGTCCATCGACCAAATTCATAACCCAAATCTGATGGTTCTTTATCAACTGTTTTTAATAA
>NZ_NOLK01000378.1:0-1541 GCF_002245985.1 Nostoc sp. 'Peltigera membranacea cyanobiont' 232 | reverse complement strand
CCGTGCTTGTGCAGGGGAGCAGGGGAGCAGGGGAGCAGGGGAGAGAACAAAAATACCAAGTTCTTTCCCCTCTGCCCCTCTGCCCCTCTGCTCTATCAAACGCCTGAAGCTTGTGAGAAATGCGGGTTTAGGGCTAGAAGAAAGCCGCGCCTACTGGGAACACTTCAGGATAGATATACCTAGAGAACAACGGGCAGTTGTTGCTTTTGAAGAACGTTGGTTTGGTAGTAAAAGCATGGCACGTGTTCGCAGCCTGCTATTAGAATTCAGCCATCGCTTTGAAGCCTATCCAATGTCCTTAGCAGTTCTTAAACATTGGCGACCTAACGATCCCACAACTCGCCAAAATATCTGCCACTGGCACATGCAACTGAGCGATCCCATGTATCGCAATTTTACTGGTGTTTTTTTAGAACAGCGCCGTCTACAACCCAATTCTGGCATTGACCGAGACATAGTGGCACGTTGGGTAATTCAGCAGCTGGAAAGTGAGTGGTCTGCTGCAACAACCTTTCGCATGGCGACTGGCTTGATAGCCGCCTCTGCTGCTGCGGGACTTTGCTCGGAAAACTCAGGGATGCGTAGCCTCAAATATCCCAAGGTGACTGATGAAGCTCTAGCCTACTGGTTGTATTTTTTACGTGATTTATACTTTGAAGGTTCACTTCTCAGTAATCCTTATTTCAACTCTGTTGGCCTATTTGACAGCTTTTTAGAACAGAGGTTGAGCCGTCTACCAGGGTTATCATTTACCCGCATGGGTGATCTTTATGATTTTGGCTGGCATTATGTTGACCTGAAATCTTGGGCGATGCAAATCCTCTCTGCGAGAGACTACGCCAATGAAGCGAAGTGGGAGGAACAAGCATGATTGGATCTTTGCTTGACCTTCAAATGTCTGCGGTGCAGGCACTACGCAGCGACTTGCTCGATGAAGGTGGCCCCAAAATTAGCACAATGCGGAACTACCGATTTGCCATTCTACTTTACGATCCTCGTGAAGAATTTAAACTTCGCGCTCAAATCCGGGTACTAACAGATGACCTGAAGGGACAAGGTTGGAATGTCCTAGCAATCTCTCTTCAGTGCTTGTTTTTAGACAGACTCAAGCGAGAGGAACCAAGGGTTTTAGAAAGTATTATTCGCACAGAGCATCGTCTCTATGCCAAAGACCCAAACCGGGCGCTGAATCATTTAAAAGACAAAATTGCACTTTACATTGAAGGGGCTGAGGGGATTGCCAAAGATGTTATTGCCTTAATCGATGATTTTTCAGATAAACACCCAGGTGAAATCAACCGCACGTTGATTTTTTTGGGACGTGCTGGAGGGCTGTATCCATTTTTTCGCTCATCAGCACTTCTTAAGCATATCGATGGTAAGACAAGCAACTTGCCTGTTGTTCTCCTTTATCCAGGGGAGCGAAGGGATTTGAACGCTCTGTCTTTTATGGACGAACTGCCTTCTGACCGGGACTATCGACCTCGAATTTATTCATAGCCCCTTCGGGGTGGGAATGGGGAATGGGGAATGGGGAATTG
>NZ_NOLK01000377.1:0-1547 GCF_002245985.1 Nostoc sp. 'Peltigera membranacea cyanobiont' 232 | reverse complement strand
GTAAGGATTCAGGTCTAATATTTAGGAAGCAGTGATGGGCGAGACAGATAACTATTAGAATTAGCCCGCAGTGCTTGTGCAAAAAAATCAATCACAGCTCTGCCTTGACGACGACAAGTTTGCACTACTGTCAATAAATGGGCAGTGTGTTTAAATCTGTTCATCGAACGGGAGCCGCCACTAACTTTACGTTTTGTCACAGCCAAACGAAGTGAGCGTTCGGCCTGATTATTATCAGGAGGAACTTCAGGGTAATCAAGGAAATACCACCATTGATTTGCTTTATCGCGCAAAGAACGTAAAAGGTTGCCGGCTGTAGCTCCTGCAAGATTAATCCATTGCTCAACAGAGGATTGCAACTTAGATTTGAATTTATTGACCCAATCGTTATAACTCAAGCAGTCAAAGGTCTCAAACCATCGTGCATAATTCCTAAAGGCTTCATCAATTAAATCAACAAACGTTTCGCCAATAGCTTGGTTGTGAAGACCTGGAATTAAGATTAACTTTTTGAAGTGACGGCGTAGATGAGCTAAACATTTCTGTTGGGCAACAACTTGATAGCCATTGTAAACACTAAAATCGTCACTGCTGAGTACCCCTGCATATTTAGCCCCTAAAATCGTTTCTAATTCGGCTCGTGAACGAGTGTCAGCCGCAGTAAACAGGCAAAAATCAGAGTTGGCAACTACCCACAACCATTCTTTGACTCCTTTAACTGACCAAGGTGTTTCATCCACATGGATGTTAGGTTGTGTCTGTTTTACCCAATTACTTAATTCAATAATGCTTGGTTCAATCGCTTGTTGGATTCGTTCATTTGTTGCTACTAAAGTGCCTAGCCCAATTTCAATCTGTCCCAATTCCCAAAGCATTTCTTGCTGTTTTTCGTAGGGCATGTGTGCATAATTGTTTACCCATCCTAAAAACGCCTGTAATCTAACTCCTAAATCTTGCCCTGGAACGATATCTGGCGACCATGAGGCTGTTTGTATATTTCCACAGCATTTACACACGCACGTATGGCGTTGATACTCCACTATTTCAATAGGACGTTCTACTAATTGCGCTACAGACTGTTTTTCTATTTTTATTGCCACGGTCGCAAATGCTTTTTGACCGCAGTAAACACAATCTTCTGGACGTAAGATTTCATAACGATCTACTCTGCCAAAACCAGAGCGCGTTTTTCCCTGATGCCCTGGTTGCCCGCCTGGTTTCCTCTTGGGATGATTCGATTCTCCGTCCAGGGATGCTTTTTTGTTTTCGCTCTTTTTCAGAATATCCCCAGATGGTGGTTTCGATGAGGTAGAACTATCCAAATCTCGGCTGACTTTTAAAAGTTCTACTTCTTGCTGTAGTTCTAAGATTGTTTTCTGTAACTTACGTATTATCTTGCCCTGCTCAATAATTATCTCTACCAGTTCTTCTTTTGATAACTGGTTCAAGCTTTCTCGGTCTAATTCTTGAGGCAGGTTTTCGTTCATATCTATGATAGTCCTCCTCAAGTGTTCCCTTTGTCAATACTCTGCCACCTGAATCCTTAC
>NZ_NOLK01000376.1:0-1548 GCF_002245985.1 Nostoc sp. 'Peltigera membranacea cyanobiont' 232 | reverse complement strand
GCTGCGATCGCTATTTTTTGTAGAGGCTGTGAAATGGAAGCGATAACGGTGGAGGGTTGCCCAAAAAGTTTTTGAAGGTAGAAAAAGCTTACTCGTCTGTGAAATACTTTTTTTGAGACGAGCAAGCGAATACGATAATTACTACTGTGACACTACGAGTACAAATCCTCAAGGATAAATTTAGTCAAAGTTTAGGTTTACCTTTTAAAGAGCTATTGCCGGAATCTGCAATAAAACTTGCAATCTCTGAAGTGAAAATTAAATATAAAAAGCGATTATTTGACCCATTTATTACTTTGTGGGCATTTTTATCGCAAGTTTTGGATAGTGATAAAACTTGTCATAATGCTGTGAGTAAAATAATTGCTTATTTAGCAGATTCAGATGTAGAAATTCCTTCATCAGATACGAGTGCATACTGCCAAGCCCGGTCAAGACTACCGGAGAAATTATTGGAAAAACTTTTTAACGATTCGGCACAAAGCTTAGAAGAGAAAGTGACAACAGAAAAGTTATGGTGTGGTCGAAATGTGAAAGTAATAGATGGCTCAACTGTATCTATGCCAGACACAGTAGAGAACCAAAAAGAGTACCCTCAACCTAGTAGTCAAAAAGAGGGATGTGGCTTTCCAATTGCTAAAATTGGTGTGATATTCAGTTTGGTGACGGGAGCTGCTGTTGCCTTGTGCATAGATGTTCTGAACACCCATGATATCAAGTTGGCGAGAAAAATGTATAGCTTTCTCAAACCAAATGATGTGCTTTTAGGAGATAGAGCTTTTTGTGCTTACGCCGATATGTTTACTATCAGAAAGCTTGGTTGTGATGCCGTATTCCGTAAACATCAATCTCGCACAACCACTATGCGAAAAGGTAAAATTATTGGCGATTGTGACAAATTAGTTACCTGGTACAAACCTAAAAGTTGTCCAAAAGGATTGAGTAAGGATGAGTTTGATGCTTTACCTCCTTCCATTACTGTGCGAGAAATTTACTATTACATTGTTATTCCTGGTTTTCGCACTCAACAAGTCAGCTTAACTACTACTCTTTTAGATAAATCTTCTTATTCTACTCTCGAAATTGTTGGACTTTACGGTAAACGTTGGGATGTTGAATTGGATTTAAGACATATAAAAACTACCTTGGGTATGGATATTTTGCGATGTAAAACACCCTCAATGATCCGCAAAGAAATTTACGTTTTTTTACTGGCTTATAATCTACTTCGTAGTTTGATGTGGTCGGCAGGCACTACTTATGGTACTCCTCCGTTGCGCTTGTCGTTACAAGGTACGCGCCATCATTTAATTAATTTTATTCCCCAATTAGAGGTGGCTTATTCTCAAAAACGTCTCCGAATTTATCGCACTTTGCTAAAAGTTATTGCTCACAAGGCTGTTCCTGATCGCCCAGGTAGAAGCGAACCACGAGTCCGCAAACGTCGCCCAAAAATTTACCCCTTGATGACTAAAACCCGGCATGAGTTACGCAAACAATTGCAAACTGCTTAAACTGCAAGGGTTCCGGCTTTTCTTAGTGCCATTC
>NZ_NOLK01000375.1:0-1581 GCF_002245985.1 Nostoc sp. 'Peltigera membranacea cyanobiont' 232 | reverse complement strand
ACTCATTGTTGCTATTGCATCACTGAATACGTAGAACCAGTATCAAGTCTTCCAAGTAACTCTTAAATTCAGTAAATCAAACCTATAGTACACAAGTTCGTATCTCATTCAAATGCATACCGCTATAATAGTACCTTCAATTAAAAAAATTGAGCGGAGTCTTGCATGGAGAGCTCAACCACTTCGATAATGTCGTCAAACTGAATTCTGGACTAGATCGTGCCGCAGCACGGCTAAATCTTCGGCATCGAGTTTGACTGGAACGCCGCTACGAATCAGTTCAGCAAAATTCTCATTCGGCATCATGACAGTAATCGTGTACAGTCGCTCTGACCCAGTGTTGCGGATTTCATGAACTCCCGTCGGCGGCACAAGCAAGGTATCTCCCGAACGAATCACAACTTCTTTCCCATCACAAATTGCAATGCCTTCACCTTTCAGCACAAAAAATGTCTCAACCGCAAATAGATGTCGATTGGGTGGCGTTTTTCCATCAACATCAAAAATCTCAATGCAATACGTGATGGATAAATTGACAGTTGCTGGATCAAAAACGATTGCTAACCGATTTGTGGCATCTGGACTAATACGGTAAGCCTGATATTCATGCGGCGATTTGACCACTGGAATGACACAAGATTCGTCCATTAGAGCCTCCACGATGCTACTTTCGTAATTGATGATTTAAAACAACTTTGCAGGTCACGTATTCTTTACGTAAATACCCTGCACCATCTAAATTGAAAAGATTGCTACAAATTTTGGATGCCACCCCACGCCTCGATTGCAGACATCAGGTTCGAGTATTCGCAGTAGTGAAGGATCTGCCCTTCCTTATTGGGTTTTCTTAGTGCCATAGTCGCGATCGCTGGCAAGATCGATCAGTGCGTTTGAAGGCAAGTTAGGATTGATCGCCTTACGCGCACTGTCAATGCCCACAACGGGCAGCCTACTCTAAGTCCACCACACTAACTTTGATGGGTGAATAAGTTCGTAGTAAGGACTTTAGTCTTTGATTTGAGCGGTGAAGCGCTCACTACAAACCAAGCATTGTTGACTTGGCGGACTACTAGGATCGAGCAAGCCGATTTGAACCAATACACTCGCCTGATCCCAGTAGATGTGCTCGTGGACTAGCTTGCCTTCACGGAACCGGACAATGGCTACCAGTGGCACTTCAACCCTTTTTCCTGTCGGAGCAATGCCAGGAAGCATCCAGTCCATCTGGATGGTATGAGTGAACTTAAACACCATTTCATCGGCGAGCCGATCAGTGCCGATCGTGCGCGAGAGCGGTGTCATCTCGGTATCTGGCGGCATCTGTGGAATGAAGTATTTGGAATAAAACTCGTGCAGTGCTGGTTGCCCTACTCCCCCGGTCATTACCGGAATGTTGTTAACGTAAGCATCCTCAACCGAATGGCACTAAGAAAAGCTATAAGCTATATTCCATAAGCATTACAGGTATTAATACCTTAAGAGCAGTGGACGCTTCGCTGCGATCGCTATTTTTGTAGGTGCTGTCAAATCGAGGCGGTAAATGTGCAGCGTCGTCCAAAAATTTTTTGTAGTTAGAAAAAG
>NZ_NOLK01000374.1:0-1620 GCF_002245985.1 Nostoc sp. 'Peltigera membranacea cyanobiont' 232 | reverse complement strand
CCAAATAAATCTCTGTATTGAACAATTAAATAAATTCCACCTCATTTGGAAAAATAAATTCACACTCAACAGGTGATAACCAAATATGACAAATTACATTGTCATATTCTTCTGCTTCAACTATCGCTCCTGCTTCACAATACTTTTTTCCAACAAAATCAGAGTTTCTTAAGTAAAAAATTTTGGGTACTAATAATTTAGCTAACTTTAATTTACCTTCTTGTTTAGCTTGATAATAGGCTTGGGTCAGTTGTTCATTACTAGGATGATGACGCACGTAGCTCATCAATGCTTTCCACTTTTGGGGGCTGAGTCTTTCTTTTAAACTGTCAGATAAACTTGTATCACTTTGTTTTTGCTGTTCGGCTTCCCATTTATCCCATTTCACCCTTTGGATATATAACTGAACAGCTTCTTTAACAGAAATTCCATGCGTTCTCGCAATTGTCAAGACATGAGCGGCTATTTCTAGCTCTTTAATTGAGTCGGAATCCATTGAAAGTAATTACAATTCTCAGATAGTAAATCAGTTGATACTCCTATATTTACAACAAACCAGTCTACTTAGCTCTTGCACTAACAATTAAAATTGCGATTACACGACCAAATATACTAGCCTTGGCTCAAAAACTTATTTTTATATTGGCTTGTGTTGTGGAACTTTGTTAAAAATGCGCTCAGTGCGATCGCCTTACTACCGCCCACCACAGCCCTCAAGCGACCCCAACAGTTCCGTTGAAAAACCGTTCTGAAAAGGCTAAATCGGCATCGGTAACTGGAAGATTGCGCTTGAGGAGGAGCGATCAGACTTGTACACAGCAAGAGCGATCGCCTTGTGCCAAATCTGCGATTCAACATCAGATAATCCCTGCTGTCTAACAACAATGGCTTTGATGATGCGGCGGTTTCCAGTTGGGGAGTGAAGTGGGAGCAACTTCTCTAATTCTGCCAGAGAAGTTGCAAGATAAATTCGTAAACTCTCAAGTCGGAATTAGAGATTACGAATTGAGAGTTTATCTCCTCAAAATATTAATAGCTGCACCTGCTGCTGCGCCATCTAATAAATCGCCAGCCACATCTTCGCGCCCGCCAAGAATAGCGCGAACCCCGGCGCTACTTGCTGCACCGACTCCGGCATCTCTACCTAAGTTACGTTTTTTCTTACGTCCAACCAAATTGACGGCAGCACCAGCCGCAGCACACTTAGCAGCATTGCGTAAAACAGTACCACGTCTTCTAGCAGCTCCAGTTACTACACAAGTACCAGCACCAAGGGCTGCATCTCCTAAAATTCGGTCGTTAGCTGCTGCTGGTTGAAGAGGAACTAAGGAGATTGCAGTTAAACTGGCAGCCATGAAACTGGGTAGAAATGCGCGTTTGAGAATTCGATTCATAGTAGATACCTTCTTAAAAAATCAAACGACTGTTCAAAAGACTAAAAAAAATTCAATTTGTTGCAGTCATAAATTCGCTTATTTCTAGTTTAGACCTGGAGCTTAATGCTTTACATCAATCCAATCCCAAATTTCTCATCGCTTTCCACAAATTAGGTCGTCGCTTATGCTGGACTTTCCATTGGGACAACAAACTATCATAACTCTGCGGTGCTAACTCCTTCAA
>NZ_NOLK01000373.1:0-1650 GCF_002245985.1 Nostoc sp. 'Peltigera membranacea cyanobiont' 232 | reverse complement strand
TCGCCAAAAGTCTCGGCGAGCCGCTATGAATGATCAGTATATGCTTTCCGTTTTGACGGCGGCTTTCTCAAACTTAACTCTCTGCTAGAATCCAACTGTCAATAGAGTTTGAGATGCGCTAACCCTGAGCAAGTACGGCACAGAACTTATTGAGGTCGTATCGCCCAACATCCTTGTTGTCCATCCAGTATCTCAGACAAGCGTTGCGAACGAAACGTGCAGTTCTAATCGCTTCATCAAGCGCTTGATACTGTACGTCTTGTCCTTCAAGCTTTGCCTCAAATACCAGCATTTATATCAATTACTGCAACATAAACTAGCATACCATTTTACCTCTCTTTAATAGGTTTTCAAATCTTTGTATAAAACTAAATATTTTGAAGTTGGTACATATACAAGCTATCGCTTCTAGGTGAGAAATTCAAATTTAATTTATTATGAATACAGGCTTAATAAATACAGATAACACCAGTATTTCTACTCCAAATTATACTCTTGTTTCTAATCTTTCAACTCTTAATTCTGCTCTCCAAGGTCTGTTTCAGGCAGAGGTTTTAGCCATAGATTGTGAAACAACAGGACTTGACCCTCTAACTGATTCTATTAGACTGATTCAAATAGCTGCACCAAACCATCCGGTAGTGCTGATAGATTTACCAGCTATTCCCAAAAGCGATCGCCCACTACTCAAAAAACTGCTTTGTAACTCTGCTGTCAAAATTGCACATAATGCCAAGTTCGACTGGCAATTTCTCACACTCGCAGGACTTCAACCCTCCGGTAAATTCTTTGATACCCAACTTGCTTATAAAGTTCTAACCGCAGGATTAAAAACAAGCTCATCCTTACAAAATATAGTTAAAAAGCTACTACACCTTCAACTAGATAAAACTCAACAAATCAGCGATTGGTGTAAACCTCTTACCAAGGTTCAATTGCACTATGCTGCCGTAGATGCTGCCATATTGCTTGACCTTTACCCAATTCTCCTCAACAAGTTAAAGCAGGCAAAGTTACTCAAAATTGCCCGACTGGAATTTCAGTGTATGCCTGTTGTAGCTCAAATGGAACTTAACGGAATGCTATTTGACTTGTCCCGATGGCAGATACTGGGTGCAAAACTAGAAGCTGAAAAAACAGATGCTTTAAACCAACTCAAGCAACTCCGTATTGCTAGTTCTCAGATGTCATTGCTGCCAGAACTGACAGATGCAGTAAACCCGAATTCACCTCAGCAAGTTTTGGCTGCTCTACAAGCTATTGGTATTAAAATCAACTCAACTAATCAAAGTAAATTAGTTTCTTTAGCTGCACAGTATCCCATAATTCAAGCATTGCTAGATTACCGCCGTCTATCCAAAATTATCGGCACTTTTACCGAGAAACTACCCCAGCATATCCACCCCAAAACTGGGAGAATTCATCCCAACTATTATCAATTAGGGGCAAAATCCGGTAGATTTTCTTGCCGCAAACCACCTCTACAAAATATTCCTCGTGATGAAGCTGCCCGTAGCTGTTTCATTGCTGCCCCTGGCTATAAAATTATCAAAGCCGATTACTCCCAAATTGAACTACGAATTATGGCTCGGCTTAGTGGTGATACAAAGATGTGCCAAGTCTATCGTCAAGGGGCTGACTTACATCGAT
>NZ_NOLK01000372.1:0-1652 GCF_002245985.1 Nostoc sp. 'Peltigera membranacea cyanobiont' 232 | reverse complement strand
GGTAACTCTTCCACCCTTACGGATTCCTTAGCATCAGGGTAGATCACTGCAAGCGTCTCACCATCAGCTGGAATCATTTCGATCCGAAAAGCATCATTCCCAACGAGGGGATAAGCTATCCATTGATTCCCAACCCGCGCTAGACTAACTCGTGATTGCTGTTGCTTAGGGACTGATCCCGCAAGAATTGCCTCAACTTCTGGTAAATCTTCTTCAAACCAGAATAAGTCCTCGACTTGGCAGCCAAGGGCCTTGGCTAAACGTAGTGACATAGCAACAGAAGGAGCATATTGTCCCAATTCCACACCACCAATACTCTGGCGAGTTACGCCAGCTATATTAGCCAATTCTTGCTGACTCATACCCAAGCGAGTTCTAATTGACTTCAGGTTATTGCAAAGATTCACATCCAGTTTCATGAGGCTGTATATCTCCGTTAGAAAAAGCCGCAGCAGACAAACTTAAATTTGTTGGGTCAATAGCAAGGTTTTCTAGTGTTAGCTGTTTATGTTGTCAGACATGTTGATGTTTTGACAATTTCGCTTATTTGCTGCAAGCATAGCATACGCTTTGCTAAAATACTTGCATTATTGGATACTATTTAGCAATTTAGCGTAGCTTGCCGCCGTCGGCGATCGCAGTCGGCAAGCTACGTCACCAACAGAAAACTTAGTACAGCTTTGCATTAATTCGTAGCGAATGGACTCAAACAGACTTTGCGTTACTCTGCGCTATACTCTGCGCCCCTTTGCGTTTAAATTTCAACCCTCAATTCGCCACGGTTTCACGCAAAGCTGTACTTAGTCCGAGTGCGGTAAGTCCCGATCTAAATGCCAATTGCCTTTTTTAGTTGGTACCGCCACCCACTGGAGTTCCAACCATAAGATCGGGTTCTTTTCCTTCAACCTTGAGGAGCGATCGCGAATAATGCGTGTGGCATTTATGCAAACAGCCTGACATATCCCCAAATCTTGGGCAACGTCTCTGAAAACGTCTTTGTTGGCATTAATCGAGGCAAACAACATATTCGGATAATAAACAACAAAATGTTGTATAAGTTTTGGAGGACAACCCCAGTAAGAGTTTACGAGTTCGACGTGGCAGTACTGGAGCAACTCACCTACTTTGGCACAGCGTCCCTTGACTACGGTGATAAATTTTTCGACTAAAACCTCTTCAGTCAACATAATGAGTTCTCCTCCTTCAATGAGGTAGACGAATTTTGGCGTGCTTCAGAACGCCGATTTCTCAAATGGTGGTAAGAAGTTTACGCAGTTTTTTCTGTTTTTTCGAGTCAGAGATTGCCAATTGCTCCAGACACTTTGTATGAGGGATAACCCCTACTGCATCGTCCTATTCAAGAGGCATCTCCGAAAATGAATCTGCAACCTTTGTGGAGTTTGGGTTGATACCTAATGTTTGGAGATGTCTAAACAACCCAAACTGTACCAGCAGTTCCTCTAGCTGATCGTTAGACATAGATTTCGGAGTGACAAAATCTGTATTCTGGTCAATTGCCATAGCCAGGTTGCGATAGTGCTGCGCCTGTTCAGACTCAGGAGCATACTCAATCACCGTCTTGCGGTGGAACTCTGCTTGCTGCACCATATTGTCTCTGGGTATAGAGTAGATCATTTGAGTCCCCAGTTTCT